>JAJXDX010000138.1:0-3631 GCA_021640185.1 Oscillospiraceae bacterium
AGGTTTTTGTATCCTTCGTTATCGATATGTGAAGACGGATCCTTCACCGCGACCGGGCCGAAGGGATCGATCGGCCAAAGCTCCGTCAGGTCGGCACCAAAGCGGGCCGTCAGCTCGAAATAATAATATCGGTCACCGAACTGATCGAAGTCGCCGCTCGCCGGCACACCGTCGCTGTTTTTGTCGGTGCAGCCCTCGCCCGGCTTCGGGTACACGCCAAGGACGTATTTTGCACCGTCGACGTCAGGGTCTTGGACCGTCGGCGGCGCGTCGCCGTCGATAAGGCCCCAGCCGTCACTGTTTCCGCTTTTTTCCCGCAGGCCCGCGATCAGATCCTCCAAGGAATAATGCGATCCGTATTTTCCCAAAAACCAGCTGAGATGGTCTTTGTTGCCGAAGCCGTAGGAGCTGGAACCGAATATACTGAACTGATCGCCGGTCAAATCGTTGTTTGTATCGTGATTCGGGTCGCGATCCTGATCGTGGTCGTACTCCTTGGCATAGATGAAGCGCAGCGTGTAGTATTTGCGGGTGTAGTAGACGTTGAGCACCGACGAGCCGTCGCCTTTAACGGTCAATGCTCCGCTTTGTGCGTTCTTTTCCTCGTCATAAAGGGCATGGTCGAATTCCTGCGGCTGGCAGAGCTCGCTGTGATGATGTCCGTTTTCTCCGTCCTCCTTGCCGCAGATGAGGGTGGTTTTTGTCAAGTCGTTCTGGGGATACACCGTCACACCGGACTTGGCCGCCTTCTTCTGCATCCCGACATAGCTGTAGCCGTCGTCGTCCGCGTTCTGCAGCCAATAGGCGATGCTGTAGGTCGTGTCGGCAGACACCCACAAGGCGATATAGCTTTGGCTCTCGTCCGGGATGGTCGAGGGCAGCGGATCGGCGATGCCGTCGCCCTTGCCGTTTTCGTTCAGCAGATCCCACCCGGCGAACACGTAGCCGTGTTTGGTGGGCGTGTTGACCAAAAACGGCGTGCCGTAGCGGGCATAGATCGGCTCGGCGCCGTAGCCGCCGTCTGCATCGAATTTCAAGATCCGATAGTTGCGGTCATAATGGCATTCGAACACGCTGGAGCCGTCCGCAGCCACCGCCTCCGGATGATGATAGCGCTTGGTGAACCCCTTCGTCGCTTCCGGATCGACCAGCGAGATCAGCATCTCGTTGGAGATGAGCGTCCCGGTCTTGGCCGTTTTGACGGTGTACAGCCCGGCATTCTCGGTATACTCGTCGTCATAGATGTTCTGGAAGAAAAAGCGCACGGCGTAGGGCACGGCGATCGCCTTGTAATAGACATTGACCACGACCGTGTCCCCGGTATAGCCCAGCGGGATATCCAGCTCGATGACCGAGGCTGCGTCCGGCGTGTCCGGCTCCTGCCCCGCGACGAAGGCGGCGGCCGGATCCTTGCTGTTATAATACGGCGCATAGCCCAGATAGGTCGGCGAAACGACCGTGGTCTGATACGCCTCGACGCTGACGTCCACCCGCCCGGTGTACGGGCTGTAGATCGGCAGACCGGAAACGGCATCCAGATAATTGATCGTGACGCCGATCAGCTTTTCCTCCGGCACATCGTCCGCAGCCGGAACGGCTGCAGCGGCCTGCACGGCCGCCCTGCCTTCGGCATACGGTGCGCCGTAGGCCACCGTCACGCACAGCGGATCGGAGAAACGCTCATCGCCCGCCACCGACAGCGCACAACGGACGTACGCGCTGCCGGACACATCCAGCAGCGACTGCACCAGCGCATACGACAGCGTCAGCTCGCGCGCCGTCCCGTCATAGATATCCACCCACTGACCGGCCTTGGTATCGGACAAGATCTGCCACTGGTAAGACACCGGCAGCAGCGTCGATGCGTGCTCCGCACGCACCGTCAGGCGTTCGCCCTCCGGCAGCGTGACCGTCCGGACGCTCTCGCCGTCCAGCGTGATCTGTGCCCGCACGTCGTCGGCGAACACGCCGACCTGCACCACGCCGCCTGGCCGCAGGCCGCTTAGCAGCGCCAAGCAAAACAGCAGCCTAAGACTTCGCAAAAAACGCGGCCTTTGCTCCTCCGTCTTCAGATGTCTGGCGTTATCCTTGGCGTGCTTCATCGATGCTTTGGCCTGCTTCACCGAAGTCACCTGCTTTCTGAATGATCGATCCGTCACGAACGTGCGCAGATCAGCGTCCACGCGGCGGCGGCACGGTCGTCGGCGGTATATCCGGCGGGCAGATCCTCGCCGAAGCCGGCATACTGCACCGCCGTGGCAGACAGACGCAGCGGCAGCTCACCGCCGAAGGTGGCCAGCTGTGTGCGTGTCACCGCACGGCTGACCGTGATCTTGCCGTCCGAAAACACCGGCGCGTCCAGCGGCGTGTTCGCCGGCAGGACGCGGTAAAACACCGTCCCGTCCCCCGGCAGAGGCAGCCAGCCGTCCGCCACCGAAAAAGTCATCCAAGCCCGGTCCGCATCCGGGTAGGTAAAGGTATCCTCCTTGCTCGTCCACCCATCGGCATCGATCTGCAAAAACAGATAGCACGCCATCTCGCTGCCGCCGAAACCCACGGCGGCGACATCTGACAGATCCGCGCCCGGCGCGATCGGATATGTCCTGTCCGTCTGCGTGACGGTCAGCTCCCGGATGGAAGCCACCCGCGCGTCGTCCCGCCCGGAGGAAGAAGTCGTGTAACGGGACATGGTCACGCCGGAAACGGAAAAGCAGAGCAGCAGCAGATACATCAGCCACGCCCGCAGCGGGATCCGCCGGGATCGCTCCTTTTTCATTCCGGATGACCTCCCTTCGTTTTCCTCAGTGTCGGGCCGACCGTTTTCGGCACAGCTGCGGGATCTCGATCACCGCGATCAGCACGATCAGCCCCAAAAGCAGCGTCAGCGGCGAGCGCAGCAGCCGCACGAAGCGTCCGCCGCCGCGCCACACATGCACCACCTTGCCCATCACGGCATCCGGCGGGACGGGATCGGGGTCGGCAGCATCGTTCGCATCGCCCTGCGTGCGATAGCCTTCATCCGTTGTCCCGACGATCCGGTGTGTGACCGTGGAGCTGCCGCTCTCGAACAAAATAACGTCACCGACGGCATAACCGTCCGCGCGCCGGGTAACGATCAGATCGTCCGCCCGGATGCTGTCCGGCCGGCCGCCGTCCATGCTGCCGGTAAGCACCACCGCGGTGCCATAGCCGAACACCGTCGGCTGCGCCACGTGGAACAGCTTATTTGCCGCCAGCCGGTACAGCTGCGCGATAAGCAGCAGCGCCAAGGCTGCGGTGATCAGGACGTTGGCGGCCTTACCGGCTGCCCGCAGGATGCGTTTTCCGGTCATCGGACCTCTCCTTCCTTCGTCTGACGAGCAGCAGCAGGAGGATGCACAGGCTGATGCCCATCAGCGCCAGATGCCCGGCAAGCTCCGTCTTGATGCCGGTCTTGGGGCTGTCCGGCGTCACGGTCTGTCCGCTGTCCTCCACGATCACGGTGAAGCCCACGGCCAGCTCGTCTTCCTCGCCGCCGGCCGCCCGATCGCCCAGCCATGTGTCCAGTGCATCACGCACGGCACCCTCGTCGGCGTCCTCGAAATCCCATTTCCAGCAGATATCGAACTGACGCATCTGCCCGGCGGGGATC
>JAJXDX010000138.1:3641-6070 GCA_021640185.1 Oscillospiraceae bacterium
CGGGGATCTCGCCCCGTACGGTGCGGATCACGCCGTCGGCCGGGATGTAGCTTGGCAGCGCCGCGTCGGGCGCGTCGGGCGCGTCGGCCTCGGCGGTGTCCAGCGTCACCTGCGCCGGGATCCGCCGCTCGGTCACCGGCAGGTACCACAGCACCGCCGTGTAGCGGACCGCGCCGCGGGCGGCGTTCTTCAGCCGCACGGCGGCGGTCTTTTCCGTACCGGGGGCAAGCAGCGCGTCGGTGCCGTCTGCCTGCACATTGTCGTACACGCTGTCGAACAGCGACAGCTTTGCCCAGCCGTCGGCATCCGTCAGCGTATCGCCGTCCCACGTCAGCTTTCCCGCCGTATAGGTCAGGATATGTTCCGGGCGGCGGCTGCGGGTGGCATAGGTCGATCCGATCGTCACCGGCAGGAGCAGAGCCAGCACGATGAACAGCATAAGCATCACCGGCAGCAGCCGATCCTGCCACGTTTTTTTGGCGTGCATGGCATCCGCTCTCCCTTCCGCAAAAAATTCCGGATCATACACGGAAGCTCCGGCGTCCGCCGAAGCGCCCGTGTATGCCCCGGCACAGCCCCCGCCCGCCACATGGCGGGGGCTGCGGAGCATCGGTCTGTCCTGCAAAAGCCCGATCAGTTGATCTGGCTAACCGTGGCCACGACCTCGATCGAGATCGTAGCGGCATGGCCTTTGGCCGCCTGATCGCCAAGGTAGGTGTCCTTCGCATTGTTGGCTGCCTTATCATCATCAGTCGCGCCATGCTCGAAAGCCCATTCCCAAGAAATATCAAGCGAAGCATTCTTGCGGTTGTCTTCGTCTCCGAACTTCGCCGTCGCAAGGTCGGTGTTCGGCGCATACTTCTGGTTATAGGTAGCGATCTCCGCTGTGATCATCTGCACGAACTGTTCCTTGCTGGGGTAGTCTGTACCGAGGATATTACTGGTGCCGACTTTGATGTTCAGCGGGCAGTAGAATTTGCCGTCCGCATCTTTCCACTCGCCATTAAGCACGATCGTGGGCTGATAAGTCACCGAAACCGCCACTTCCGGCTGGCCGGAAAGCTTCATGCTGAGCATCTCACCCTTCGTGCCGGGCGCGACGACATTGTCTTTAGGGGCGCCCTCGGCATCTGATTTGCCGGAAGAGATCACCGATTTAACGATCGCAGCCTTAGCGTTTTCATCGTCCGTATCGTACTCCTCGGCGAACAGCGTACCTTTCGCCTCGACATTCACGCCGAATTTGGCGACGCGGGCCGAACCGCTGCCATCGGCGCCGGTGACATACTTCGCGAACGTGCCGCCCACGAAGCAGGACGTGATGAGCGCGAGCGCGAACAGAACGGCCGCGGCGCGCAGCGTAACATTTTTCTTTGCAGACATCATGATACCTCCTAAGTATTACGGGCGGATATTGCTCCCCCGTTCATTGCGTGAGGCCGCCTTCCGGCGGCTGCACGCGATATGTTATATCCTGCTTCCGTGCGGCTGTGGCACCGTCCGGGCAGTTGATAACCGATTTACGATGCGTCGGCGGCCTTGGCGGCCTTGAGCGCCTCCAGCTCCGCCTTCAGGCGGGCCGTTTCCTCGCTCTCCTGACGGCTCTGCTTTTTGCGCCGCAGGATATCGATCAGGATGAACGCGCACACCGGGACGCCGATAAAGATCGCCATGCCCAGCGGCTTTTGCAAAAACATCGCCAGATCGCCCAGCTTGGGGATCCTCGTCATATAGCGGCCGATGACGGCCGACGCGGCGATGGGCGGATCCTCGGCATTGTTCGCGTCGCCCTTGGTGGTGAACTGCCGCTGCCCGTCCGCAGCCGTGTCGATGCGTACGATCCGGTGCGTCACCACCACCTGCCCGTCCATGAAGGATACGATATCCCCCACCTGCAGGGCGGACGTATCCGCCTTCGTGGCAAAGATCAGGTCGCCCACCTCGATATGGTCGTCTGCCGTGCCGCTCATGGAGCCGGACAGCACCACCATCGGCGTCACGCCGAACAGGGACGGCGGCGTTTCCGGATGCAGCACACCTTGGATAATGATCGAGATATTGCCGATCAGCATCACGGCGAACACCACGCAAAGGATCCCGCCCAGCACGCTGAGCACCGTTCGGATCGTTTTGTTCTTCATCGCTGTATTCCTCCTCTTTCCTCACCGGCTGCCGTCGGCAGGAAGGTCTTTCTTCGTTTGGGAATATTTGGGAAACAAAAAGACCGGCTGCAAAACTGTACGGATACAGTCATGCAGCCGGTCGATCGTGCGACGTTACGTCGTTTAGACACCATAGGCTTTGCGTCCCCGTCTTTCGGCGGGTTTGCCAAACGATCAATTTGTGTACATTATTATACTACTCCTTTTTTAGCAAAAAATCAAGAGCATCGTCAGATGTTCTACAACATTTTCAAATCGTCACACAAG
>JAJXDX010000001.1:0-3862 GCA_021640185.1 Oscillospiraceae bacterium
TCGCCGATCTGCTGCGCGAGCGGACGGGCATCGTCCCCGCAGCCGTCGGCTAGAGCAAAAAAATGTTCCGGCCCGGCCGTTCCGCTGTGCGGGCGGCCGGGCCGGCGCATGGATCCAAAGGAGAAAAACACATGGCGCTGCCAGATTTTCCTGTCCCCGGCCTGCATTATTTCGTCAGCGAAAACGAGTATTGCGGCAGTCTGAAGGGCTTCAATTATCGGATCGTCCCGGTCAAGGCGGATGCGGAAAAGGACGTCGCGGCGCACTTTTTCGTTTATACGTGGTACGGGATGCTGTGCAGCGCCCTCAGCGAGCGGCAGGCCGAGGCCGAGTTCCCGTTCGATGCGGACGGGCTGGCCGCGGTGACCGACTGGCTGCGTGCGCAGTCGGACGCGTTCCATGCCGCCGAGGACGCCTCGTCCCCCGGCTGAACAAAAAATTCGCATTTTGGCGCAGATCGCGCGATTTTTTGCTTGCATTTTCCGCCAAGGTGTGTTATACTGGCAAAGTCATCCGAATTGCAGGTATAGTTCATCGGTAGAACACTTGCTTCCCAAGCAAGATAGGAGGGTTCAACTCCCTTTACCTGCTCCATCAAGAGGCTATAAAAAAGATATAGCCCGTGAAAACCCCGATTTTATCGGGGTTTTCAACATTTATACGGCGAAATTTCAGCGAACCGCTTTGACAGATATAAAAATGATGTTTTCCATTTGTTGTATGTCTTGAACTATCACGCAACCAAATATCCGATATGCAGGTAAACAGAAATCAAAAAATAACAGTTTTGCAGATAAATCGAACGATGAACGGAGGTGAAATACTATGCATCTTTTTTATGGGGTACCCGAAGATATTGAAAAATGGATGAACCTAATAACAGAGGTCAGATGGAATTTCCCGGGCCTTGAAACACAAGAAAAGCTAAGTGAGCATAAAACCACCGTCCTGAAATTTATGGATAAGCGACAGGCTGTTTGTGTAAAAGAAGAGGCCGAAATTGCAGGAGTTATATTGTTTTCACGAGCACACAACATGATCTGCTGTCTTGCAGTTGCACCCCAATACCGCCGCCGCGGTGTGGCTACAATGCTTATGGATGAAGCACTTGCCAATTTAGACAGAACAAAAGAAATAACGGTTTCTACATTTCGGGCTGATGATGAAAAAGGAATTGCACCAAGAACATTGTATGAGAAATTCGGTTTTGTTGCAGATGAGCTTATAGAGGAATTCGATTACCCAAATCAAAAATTTGTCCTTTTCCCCGTCGGCGCAGAACGAAAAGCCCGACAGATGTCTATTAACAGTATGGTTTGGGAAATCAGCCATACTCTTGCGGACTGTGACCCGACAATATATTTGTACGGTTCGTCTGCTTTGAATGATTTCAGATTGGGTTGGAGCGATATTGATATTTTGGTTCTCACGGATAAGCAAATATCTGAGTCACAGGCAAATTTGCTTGTAAATCTCCGCCAAACTATGCTCGCAAAACAGCCTGATAATCTTTATTACCGCTCTTTTGAGGGCGCTATGCTCACCAAGATCGCCTTTCTTGTAAACGCTGATGACCGAGTGATTTATTGGGGTACAAGCGGAGAGCGAATTACCGATAGGTATTTGCTTGATAGCTTTTGCAAGGCAGAACTGATTGAGAGCAGTATTCTTTTGTATGGAAAAGATATCCGAAAAGAACTGAAATATCCCGATTTTCACGAGCTGTATTCCGATGTGGATCGGCACTATAAGATTATAAGAAAGTATGCACAAAGTACCGGAAGAAATTTTTATTCTTTCGGTTGGCTGTTGGATATATCTCGTTGCATATATACGCTTCGCACAGGCAAGATTATTTCTAAAACAAAAGCGGCAGAATGGGCGCTTCAAAACAACCTCTGCCCGGATGTGCACGCTCTAACAACCGCATTGAATGTCCGCAGATCCCCGTTAAAATATCAAGATGATAAAGATACATTTGACTATGCTGAAACGCTTGGAGAACCTGTTCAGCGTTTTGCAGATGTGTTAGAAAAGGAATTAAAAGCAATTGAATAAGAAAGGGTAAAAAATCTATTTTATAGTCCTTTCACAAAGTGGAGAGGCTCATGCAGCGCATGAGCCTCTCCCTTTTGTAACAGATGATGGGTTTGGCAGAAAGCTCCCGCCCTTTCGGTGCGCCCCGCGCGCCGAAAAGGCAAGGACTTGCCCGGTCGGACTTTGGCAAAACGCCCCGACAGGCGCGGTGTGACCGCGCCTGTCGGGGCGTTTTTTCACGGCAGGAGCCGTTATTTCAGAAAACCGATGCCTTTGACGATCGGCGGTTCGATCGCCTTGCCCGCGGCGGCGCGGAAGAAGCAGATGATCTGCACCACAGCGAGGATGATGAGGCAGATCCCGCCCGCAATCGGGACGATGATCGTCCAGAACAGGAACGCGACGATCAGCGTCAGCAGCAGCTCGCAGATCATCAGCTTGACCGCCTGCCGCACGTGGAACTTCACGAAAGCGGAATCCTTGGCGGCCAGCAGGCCGATCACGATCCCGATAAACGAGGTCAGATAGATCAGGATCGCATACAGCTTGTTCTCGCGGATGTCGGCGGGATCGAACTCCGCCGTGTGGTCGGCCGGATCGGGGATCGGCACGGCATAGGGCTGCTGGTACGGCATCCCGTACGGCGGCTGCGGCGGATACGGCGGATGCACGGGCTGCTGTCCGACCGGCTGCTGTGCGGGGTGTTGTCCGGCGGCGGGCTGCTGCGCAGGCTGTGCCGGCAGTACCGTCCCGCAGCGCGGGCAGACGTTGACGGCATCGTCGAGCTGTGCCTGACAAACGGGGCAGATCTTCATGATATCCGACCTCCTATCGGTCTGTTGTCGTGATATGTTTCTCTGGTCAGTATAGCGTATCCGTGACGGATCGTCAAGGGGCAAAATGGCGGTCGAGGAAGGTCAGCACGTCCTGCCACACCTCGGCGCGTCCCGTTTCGTTGAGCACCTCGTGGTACATCCCCGGATAGACCGTGAACGTCAGATCGTCGTACCCCAAGCGGCGCAGCGTGCGCTCCGTGTCGGCAAGGCCGCGTTCTCCGCCGGTGACGGGATCGAGCGCCCCGCTGATGCTGAGGATCGGCAGCTCCGGCGCCTTGACCGCAAAACGGTCGTATGCGTGCAGCTCCCGGTCGATGCGGAAGATCTCGCGCATCGAGGCGGCGGGGTACGGATAGGTGCACAGCGGATCTGCGCGATAGGCGGCCAGCGCTTCGGCATCGCCGACCACCCAGCTGTCGTCAAGAAAGTTCGCCATGCGCTCCAGCAGGCGGCTGTAGGCGTGCTCGCCGCGCAGGGCGCACACCGTGTTCGCCGCCGCGATGCCGACGATCCCGGCGGGGATGAAGTTGGCCGTGCCGCTCAGGATCAGCGCCTGCGGCTCGTCGTCGTGCTTTTGCAGATAGATCCGCGCGATCATCGAGCCCAGCGAATGTCCCAGCACGGCCAGCGGTACGCCGGGAAAACGCTGCCGCACAAGGCACGTCACGGCGTACTGATCCTCCGGCAGCAGACGGAAGTCGTCGATGAAGCTAAGCGGCCAGCGCTCGTTCACCGATGCGCCGTGGCCGCGGTTGTCGGCGATGACGGCGGCGTAGCCGTGCGCGTTCAGATAGGCGATGAAGGGATGATAGCGCTCCTTGTGCTCCTTCGCGCCGTGGATCAGCTGCACGACGGCGCGCGGCCGCTCGACCGGGAACAGGTCGACCGACAGCGGGAAGCCGTCGTGCGACGGATGGGTCAGGTGTTCCATGGGGATCCTCCTTTTTTATCAGTTCAGTCCGCTCGCGCCGACGCGGGAGAACAGCGCC
>JAJXDX010000001.1:3872-7674 GCA_021640185.1 Oscillospiraceae bacterium
ATCGGGGTCGCGCTCTATCGTGTTGGCGGCGGCCGCCTGCGCCTGCCGCAAAAGCGGCATATCGGCGGAAAGATCGGCCAGCCGCAGCGGCGGCAGACCGTGCTGTCGGTCGCCGAAAAAGTCGCCCGGCCCGCGCAGCTTCAGGTCCTCGTCGGCAATCCTGAAGCCGTCGGTCGTCGCGCACATCACCTGCAAGCGGCGGCGGCTGTCCTCGCCCGTGCTGTCGGAGATCAGGATGCACGTCGACTGCACCCGCCCGCGCCCGACGCGGCCGCGCAGCTGATGCAGCTGCGCCAGACCGAACCGGTCGGCGTCCTCGATCACCATGATCACGGCGTTCGGCACGTCCACGCCCACCTCGATCACCGTGGTGGACACCAGCAGATCGATCTGTCCGGCGGCAAAGGCCGTCATCACCGCATCCTTTTCCGCCGGACGCATCCGCCCGTGCAGCAGCCCCAGACGATAGCCGGAGAACGGGCCGTCCGCCAGCTCCCGGAACACCGTTTCGGCGGCACTTTTGGCGCTCTCCTCGCTTTCCTCCACCAGCGGGCAGACCACATAGCCCTGCTGCCCGGCATCCAGATGCTGCCGGACGTAGGCATAGGCGCGCTCCCGCCGCCGGGAGGACACCGCGAAGGTTTGGATCGGCTGTCGCCCGGGCGGCAGCTCGTCCAAGACGGAAACGTCCAGATCGCCGTACACGATCAGCGCCAGCGTGCGCGGGATCGGCGTGGCGGACATCACCAGCAGATGCGGATCGATGCCCTTTTCCGCCAGCTGGGCGCGCTGCCGCACGCCGAAGCGGTGCTGCTCGTCCGTGATGACCAGCCCCAGCCGGGCAAAATGCACATCGTCTGACAGCAGTGCGTTCGTGCCCACCAGCAGGTCGATCTGCCCGGTGGCCAGCGCGGCCGTCAGCTGCCGCCGCGCGGCAGCAGGAACGGCGCCGGTCAGCAGCCCCACGCGGATCTGTTCGCCCAATAGGTGCTGCAGCGTTTCGGCGTGCTGCCGGGCCAAGATCTCGGTCGGTGCCATCAGGGCGGCCTGCCACCCCTCGCAGATCGGGCCGTAGGCCGCGCCGGCGGCCACGGCCGTTTTGCCGCTGCCCACGTCCCCCTGCACCAGCCGGTTCATCGGGCGGCCCGTGCGCATATCGCGCACGCAGTCGCCGATCGCGCGGCGCTGCGCCCCGGTCAGCGTGAACGGCAGCATGGCGGCATAGGCCTCGGTGTGATCCTCCCGCAGCACGGCCCCGGCGGCGTGCCGGTCGCGCCCGCGCAGCCGCAGCAGCCCCGCCTGCAGCACGTACAGTTCTTCAAAGCATAGGCGTGTGCGCGCCTTCTCCAGCGCATCGCGGTCGGGCGGGAAGTGGATGTCGTGCAGCGCGGTCCGGATATCCGGCAGCACCAGCCGCGCGCGCAGCCCGTCCGGCAGAACGTCCGGCCACGCCTCCGGCGTCATCGTGTCCAGTGCGGTGCGCACGTTCGCCGCGATCATCCGGTCGGACAGCCCTTCCGTGCGTGGATAGATCGCGTGGATCCGCTGCCCGGCGGCCGCGCTCTCGATGCGCGGCGCGGTCATGGTATATTGCCGCCCGGCGGCCGCCACCTCGCCGAACAGCAGCAGCTCCTCACCGCGGCGCACCCGCGCCGCGGTGAACCGGTCGTTGAACAGCGTCACCGTCGCGGTGCTTTGCCCGTCCGATATGCGGAAGCGATAGATCGTCATGCCCTGCCGGATGCGTTTTTCGCGCGCGTCCTCCAGCGCCAGCGCACCGATGCAGCAGGCCGTGCCCGGTGCCGCGTCGGCCAGAGAGAGCGGCCGCGACCAGTCCTCGTAGTCGCGCGGATAGTGCCGCAGCAGATCGTCGATCGTGCGCACGCCCAGCTTTTCGTATAAGGCGGCGCGCTTCGCGCCGATGTTCGGCAAGCGATCCACCGGTTGCGTGGGCAGCATGGCTCTCCCTCCTTCCTGTCGTTTCCATTATACCCGGTTTTCCCGCCGGATGCAAGCAAAAAGCCGCCCTTCGGCCGAAGGGCGGCTTTTGCGCAGCTGCGGATTATTTGCTGACGGTGTACCAGGTGGCGCCGTCCACGACCTCGGACGTGGTGGTGCAGCCCGTGCCAAGCAGGATCTTGCCGGTCGTGGCGTTCACCGGATCGACGACCGTCACGCCGGGGTTATACTCCTTGAAGCTGCCGCCGTTGACCGTGATCGTGCAGCCGCCGGTGGCGTTGTCCTGATGGTTCAGGACAAAATATGTGCCGTTGCTCGGCGTAGCCGTTTCGAACCTGCCGCCGTTGATTACGACGGTGGCTTTGCTGCCGCTGGAGCGGCTGGTATAAACGAAGATGCAGGAGGTACCCTCGCTCATGCCGTAGAAGTGGCCGCCGTTGATCGTCAGCTTGCCGTAGTTGCCCGCGCGCACGGCAGAGGTCACCTTGTTGCTGTAGGTCTTGTCGGAGCCGATGACCGCGCCGGTCTGCGCTGCGCTGCTGTCGTTGATCGTCAGGTTGCCGCCTTTGCCGCCGATATAGAACACGCTGCCGTTGTTCGGCTTAACGCCGTCGGCATATTCCAGCCGGACGGTGTGACCGTTGAGGTCGACCACCACGGTCTTGCCGGACAGATAGATCTCGTCCGTGACGACGACGTCATCGATGAACTTAAAGTGGCCTTTAGCATTTTCCATGGCCAGCGCCTGCTCGCCGGTGGCGATCAGGTAGGGATATGCTTTGGTGCCGTTGCCGCCACCGAAGGCATACTCGGCGGTGAAGGGGGAGAAGTCGTCGGTGCTGAAGGTCACCACACCGGTGGCGGCATCGTAGTAATACTTGTCGTTCGCCGCAGCGACCGCATCGGCGCTGTTCGCCTTGGTCATCTTGCTGTCGTGATGATAGAAGGCGGTGACCTCAAGGCCCTTCTCCAGCTGCATGGTCAGGACGAAGAACTTGCCGTCCTGCGCAGTGACCTTGTTGCCGTCCTGATCGACCAGCTTGATGTCGGCCGTGACCGTTTCGTTCCCGGCGGCGATCGTCAGATCGGCGGGGGCCTCCGCCTTCGTTTTGATCAGCGTCAGCTTTTCGGCTGTCGTGCTGCCGGCCGGGATCGCGGCCGTGACGGTGGGATCGACCTCGCGGTCCTTCAGCGTGGTGGCCTCACCGGCGGTCACGGTGCCGGTCACGGCCACATCGTCCGTCCAAGACCAACCGTTGATGTCCGGCGTGCCGTCGGCCTTGGCATCGTACTGGTTATCAAAGCTGTCGCTCTCGACGGTGTCCTGCACGGCATAGACCGTGACGGAGATCCCGTCGATCTTTTCGCCCTGATACTCGTTGCCCGCCGTTTCCTGCATCTTGCCTTCGATGGTCAGCTCGTCGAAGTCCGTCGTGTCGGCGGTCTTGGCGGCCAGATGATGCGCCTGCCCCAGCGTGTAAGCGCCATCGTCCAGCTTGATCGTCCAGTCGATGACCTTGTTGAGCTTGGCGCTGCCGCCGATGCCGCCTATCACGACTTTGTACTTCAGGGCCAAATTACCGACGTTGGAGATGCGCAGCTGCTGCAGCCGATAGGTCGCGCCCGGCTCCCACAGGATGTCCGCATTCGCGACGTAGCCGTCGGCCGTCCTTTGGATGAAGCTGAGCGTTGCGCCCTTCGCGTCTTCCCACGTCGTGACGTTGCCCGCGCCGTCCCAAGCCGTGGCGTACTCCAACTTCAGCTTGAGCGTGCCGGCCTCGATCCGGTTGACGGCAGTGGACGCCGTGTCGGTGAACCACGCGAACGTGGAACCGATGAGCAT
>JAJXDX010000001.1:7684-27274 GCA_021640185.1 Oscillospiraceae bacterium
ACGCCAAAATGGCCAGCGCACTGGTCAGCAGTGCCCGTTTGGTCTGTTTGCTGTTTGCCATAGGGATGTTCCTCCTTAGATGATGCGGCCTTTCGGCCGGTCTGCCGCCGAGCGCTCTCGCAGAGTTTGCCTCTCTGCGAACCCGTTCGGTATTTGTACAAACAGGATTTTAGCACTGTTTAAGTTCGTGTGCAAGCATTTTGCGCGATCTCCTCGGTAAAATTTTTGAAAAGACGCATCCACTTCCTTTGGCTAGGATCAAATCCGATCGCTTATCGCGTGATCCGTCGTCCATGCGTCGTCAGCCGAAGCGCTTGCCCGGCCGCAGACGGCCGGTTTTCGCAGAGAGGCAAGCTCTGCGAAAAAGTGCGCCGCCGATGCTGCAAAAGCATCGGCGGCGCGCTTTTTTCCCCGCAGGCCGATCAGAAAGTTCTTTTCGATCTTTTGCGGCAGGCGGCCGGTGTCCCCGCCGTCCGCCGTGATATGGCAGTTCGCCGTGTTCATCATTTTCGGCACGGTCATGCGCCTTTCTCTGCCTCCGGGATACCACATCCGCACCGATCCGTCCGGCCGTTTTTGCACGCTAAGGTCAAATCGTCCCCCATTTTTGATAAATTGTCCAAATACAACGCGATCGGCAAATGATACAATACAAATAAAGAAACGTGGGGAGATGTAGGCAAAATTTCTGCCACGTTGCCGAAAAGGAGCGGAGAAAATGCGTGGAGATCGGGCGGATGCCGCTGTTTTCTTCCCCGAGGGACGGGGAAACGGATGTGGAGCATATGACCGCGGCTCGTTTTTGAGCGGGCTGTGCGCGTTCGCCGGGTTCGTGTCCGGCGATGCGCCGTGCTGCCGGGAGCGGGCGTGGCGGATGCACTGGATCGACCGGGCGGATCTGCCGCTCGACGAGCCGATCGCCGGCGAAGAGATGGCGGCGCTGTTCTCGCGCGTCACCGACGTCCCGGTGAACGATCCGGCCCTTGCCGCGTGCGGCACCGGCCCGATGGATCCGGCGGAGGCGCACCGCCGCCTGTGCGCGGTGCTGGATGCGCTGCCGCAGCGCGCGTTCTCCGCGCCGGGCGCGACCTACCGCGTTTTCCCGATGGAGCACGACATCTCCGGCACGCCGCAGGATCTGCCGCTGGCCATGAACGGCGGTGCCGGCGGCGCGGTGATCAACGCCGTGTGGCGCGACGGCTGGAACGGGAACGCGCAGCTGCTGGATAACTTGTACGATACGGCGCGCCGCCTGCGCGCGGACGGCCTGCACGCTTGGCTGTATGACGAGCAGGTGTACCCCAGCGGCTGGGCGGGCGGCTATATCGAGGAGGACGGCCGCGACCGCAAGGCGAAGAACATCGGCCTTCTGCGCGTGACCGGGACGGGCAGCCGCCCGGTGGACGAGGGCCTGCCGGAGCGCGGCATCCGCTTCGTCTACGCCGCGTTCTATCGCGGCGGCGACTATGCCGCGCCGCTGCCGCTGACCGTGACGGACGGCCGTGTCACCGGCACGTCCCCGGCCGGGGAATGGGAGCTGCTGGCGTTCTATATCCGGCCGTGCAACATCTGGCCGTATGCCTTCGCCACCACGATCGACCCGCCGATCGGCCCGCGGGAACACCTGAACTTTCTGGAGCGGGAGGGCGTCGCGCGTTTTATCGAGGGCGCGCTGTCCCGCGTGCAGGCGCACGATCCGGCCTTTGCCGACCTGTTCGATGCCGTCTTTACCGACGAGCCGTCGCTGCAGGCGGTGTACATCTACGGCGACGCGGGCAAGCCCTCCTTCCGCAGCGTCCCTTATGGCAGCGAGCTGTTCTCGCGCTATCTGTCCATGCACGGCGAGGAACTGCCTCCGCTGCTGCCCTACCTGTTCTTCGGCGACGATGAGCGTGCGCGTGGCGTGCGCATCGCCTATTGGCGCACCGTCGCCGACCTGATGAGCGATAACTTCACCGGCCAGTACGCCGCATGGTGCCGGGCGCACCGCGTCTGTCTGTCCGGGCATTATCACAGCGAGGAGAACCTGTATTTCCACGTCGGCAACTACGGCGATCTGATGCAGGTGATGAGCCGGGCGGACATCCCCGGCTTCGACATGCTTATCGCCACGCACGCCCGCTTTTGGCAAAAGGGCGAGGGCGTCAACAAGGGCGCGATGTTCTTGGCAGGCAAGCTCGCCTCGTCCGTGTCGCGGCAGAAGGGCGGCAACACCACGATGGTGGAGGTCTGCCCCGTGGCCCATGCCGACGAGCAGCATGACGAATTTCTGGATAATTTCCTCGGCCTGACGACGGATTGCGCCTTCATCGGTGCAACGCGGTTCAATAACTACGGCTATCATTTCCTCACGGATCCGGCGCAGCTGGAAACGCTCAACGCCTACACCGGGCGGCTGTGCGCCATGCTGCGCGGCGCGGTCAGCGATGCGCGCGTGGCCGTGTATTATCCGATCGCGGACGCGCAGGCGGCGTTCTTCGCGCCGGATGCGGCCATGGATGCCCTCAGCACCGAGGAATTGGCGCAAAACGACTATTTCGAAAACCTGCAATACAGCCTTCTCGTCCATCATCTGGACTATAACATCGTTGACGAGCGCGGCGTGCTGGACGGCACGCTGACGCCGGACGGCCTGCGGATCGGGACGACGGCGTACCGCGCGGTGGTCATGCCGCGCACGCGGGTGCTGCCGCTGCCTGTGGCGCAGAAGCTCGCGGCCTTCGCCGCGGCGGGCGGCACGGTGCTGTGGCTGGATGCCGTGCCGGATATGGGCGTCGACCGGGCGCAGCACGCGGCGGTGCGTCGGCTGTGCGGTACGTTCGGCGAATATCATGTTTTCCGCCCGGACGATCTCGCCCGCGGCGCGGCGGCGTTCGCCGACAGCACCGACCGGATGAACGGGTACGACCCCGCCTTCGTCACCAACGGCTCGATCGAAACGGACTTCGCTTGGGAGGGCTGGTGCAGCGAGCATGTCCCGGCCGAGCTGACGTTGGAGCTGCCCCGGCCGACGACGTTCGACCGGCTGGATCTTTACTCCAAACGCGATCACGAGCAGACGGCCTTCGCGGCCTTTGCCCGCTGCGGCGGGCAGTGGCAGCCGCTGTGCGAGGTGGCCGATAACACCGACGATCACGTGCACCGCACGTTCCCGCCGGTCACGGCGGATGCCGTGCGGCTGACCTTCCCCGCGGGCTGCCGGCAGCAGCCGGATCATGCCCGGGTGACCGAGGCGGCGCTGTACCTCGTCCGCCGCCCGTCAGACCCCGTCATCGCCCGCCTGCATCAGATCAGCGGCGAAACGCTGCAGATCGAAACGGCCGACGGCGAGGCTGCGGACGAAACGGACGTGTTCGTCAGCCGCTACCGCCGCGGCGGACAGACCTGTTATTTCCTGATCGTCCCCGGTACGCGTGCCCGCACGGTCACGCTGACCGCGCCGGAACACGCGCGGATGCGCCTGTACCGGCCGGAGGACGGCACGATCACCGATACCGGCAGCACCGTCACCCTGACGGTCGGCGCGGGACGCGGCGTGTTTTGGGAAACGGCGGATACGCCGGGAGGTGAGCCATGCTGATGCAGCGCGCCAGACCGATCTTTTTGTCCGGCCTTGCGCAGGAGCGCAATGTCCGCGCGGGCTTTCGGCTGGATTTTATCGCCAAAAACGGCACATGCCCGGCGCTGTTGATCGGCGGGCGCACGTTTTGGAAGGTGTTTTTGGACGGCGGGCTGCTGACGGCCGGCCCCGCGCGCGGTGCGCACGGGACGCTGATGATCGACACGCTTCCTCTGTCCGGCTGCGGCGACGGCAAAACGCACCGCATCGCGATCGAGGTCGCCAGCCAAAACGCCCCCGGCCTGCAGGAAGAAACGGGCGAGCCGGGCGTGCTGATCGCCGAGGTCGCGGCGGACGGCGAGGTGCTGGCCGCCACCGGCGCGGACACGGCGGCCGTACGGCTGACGCAGGCCGCCGCCGCGGTGGAGGCGTACTCCCACGCCCGCCCGATGAACGAGCTGTATCATCTGGATCAAAGCTACTTTGCTTGGCGTACGGCGGACGGCGCGCTGCCCGGCGTGTGGCCGGTCGAGGAGCTGCCGGCAGCGGACCGTCTGCTGCCGCGCGACGTGCCGCTGCCGGATCTGACCGTGCATATGGATGCACGCCTGACCGGCGCGGCGGACATCCGCCCGGATCCGTTGGCCGACGTTGCGCTGTTCCATTACGAAACGCCGGAAAAGCTGGCCGCCGTGCCGGAGCACCCGTCCATCGAGCGGGCACGGGACGTCGCCCTGCCGTTCTCCGGACGGCTGACGCAAAAAGACGACTGCATCACGGTACAAAGCGATGCCCCCTTCGCGCTCGACTTCGCGCTGGATCGGCCGCTGGCCGGGTTCGTTCGCTGCCGCTTTACGGTGGACGGGGACAGCACCGTCGACCTGATCCATGCCGACCGGCTGGACGAGCGCGACGGCACGCCGTGCGCCCGGCGGCCGGACGGCTGCAACGATGCGCTGCGGCTGCACTGCCCGCCCGGCACCTACGACTTCGAAAGCTTTTTGCCCTATTTCACCCGCTACCTCCGCGTGGTGCTGTCTAAGGGACACGGCCTGACCGTGCACGCGTGCGGCGTGCGCGAGTTCTCCTGCGGCGAGGAGCTGCGCGCCGCGTTTTCCTGCGCGGATGCCGCGCTCTGCCGGATCTTTTCGGCAGCCAAGGAAACGTACCGCGCCAACGCCGTGGACGTGTTCATGGATTGCCCGGACCGCGAGCGCGGCGGCTGGCTGTGCGACGGCCTGTGGACGGCGCGTACCGAGCGGCTGCTCACCGGCCAAACGACGGTCGGCCGCGCGATGCTGCAGCGGTATGCCGATCGGTGGCTCGTTGACCGCAGCGAGCCGGGCTTCGCCTGCTGCTACCCCTCCGGGCTGGACGCGCAGATGCCCACATGGTCGATGTTCTTTATCCTGCAATTGGAAGAATACCGCCGCATGAGCGGTGACGACGCGCTGCCCGCTGCCCTGCGCGAGCATGTGGACGCGTTCCTCTCGTTCCTCGAAGCATTCGAGGATGCGGACGGCCTCCTGCGCGATCTGCCGGGCTGGATCTTCGTCGATTGGTCGTGCGCCAACGACCAAAGCCACACGCAGCCGGTGTCCACGGCGGTCAACGCCATGTATGCCGCCGCGCTCGATGCGGCCGACCGGCTGTACGGCCGCCCGGCGTCCGCGCAGAAGGCCGCGCGGCTGCGCCGCCGTTTGGCGGCGCTCGCCGATCCGGCGCGCTTCGGCTTTTTTCCGGATGTGCCGGGCGGCACGCTGTTTTCGGAGGCGTGCCAGTCTTACCTGTTCTTGCTTGGGATCGTTGGTCCCCGCACGTCGCCGCAGCTGTGCGGCCGTCTCGTGCGCGAGCAGGGGCCGTGCCCCGGCCGGCCGCCCGTGTTCACGAACGCCGGGGAGGCGGAGGTGTTCATCGCCCTGACCGTGCGGCTGGAGATGCTGGCCCGCGCCGGGCGCGGCGATGCGCTGCGGCGCGAGCTGACCGCCCTGTTCGGCCGAATGATCGACCGCGGCCCCGGCACGCTGTGGGAAACGCAAGGCGGGCAAAGCTCCCGCTGCCACGGGTTCGCCTCGCACGCGGCGGTATGGCTCGTGCGCGATATCCTCGGCCTTTGCCCGCCGGACGCGGGGGCACGGCAGATCCGCATCTGCCCGCACCCGGCCGGTCTGCCGTGGGCGCGCGGACGCATCCCCACGCCGCAAGGCGACGCTTTCCTCTGCTGGGCGGCGGACGGCCATCGCGTCAGCGTCACCGCCAGTGTCCCGCCGGGATACACACCGCAGTTCTCGCTGCCGCGGGAATGGGCGTGTGCGCCGATCTTCACGGTCAACGGGCGCGACATCCCCCTGCCGGAGCGCGAGGCGTTTCTCGCTCCGCTCTGCCCGCAGTAACGCACTTCGTACCCATGCGGCCGGAAGGCCGCCGAAGATAACCGAGATCGATAAAGAGAGAGAGGTCATGTCAAATGAAACGAAAGAGCACGTGGATCGCAGCCGTTTCGGCAGCGGTGCTGCTGATCGTTTGCCTTGCCGTGCCCACGGCCGTGCACAGCGGACGTTCGGCGGCGGTCACGCCGGGCACGCCCGCGCAGGAGGCAGGCACGCCCGGCAGCACGGTGGACCGGAACGAAACGCCGGGCAGCGCCGATGCCGCCCCGGCGGGGCAGCAGACGGCCGCCGGCACGCCGCAGCAAAACGGCGTGAGCGCACCGAAGAACACGGTGCCGAAGAACTCTTTCCCCTCGGCCGAGCAGGTCAACGTCACGCAGGAGATCGTGCTGACGAGCACCGCCGACTACACCACCCCGTATACCGAGGCGGCGATCGATGCGGTCTTTACCGGCCCTAACGGCCAAACGATGACCGTGCCGGGCTTCTGGGACGGCGAAAAGACGTGGCGCATCCGGTTCGCCGCGCCGCAGGCCGGAACGTGGACGTACGAAACGTTCTGCACCAACACGGCGGACACCGGCCTGCACGGGCAGAAGGGCACGCTCAGGGCGTCGGCCTACACCGGCGATAACGAGCTGATCGCCCGCGGCCGCCTGCGCGTCAGCGACGACAAAACGTATCTGACCTACGGCGACGGCACGCCGTTCTTCTGGCTGGCGGATACGCACTGGTTCGCCTTCTCGCAGCGCGAAAAGCTCAATTTCTCCAACAATAAGAACTATAAGTCCATGTTCAAGGGCATCGTCGACCAGCGTGCCGAGGAAGGTTACACCGCTTATCAGGCGATCCTGTGGGTGACCGCGACATGGGACGCCCTCGGCCTGTATAACGAGGGCGGGATGCAGTGGGAGGACGGCGCGCTGTGGGAGAAGCTCAACCCCGGCTTTTGGCAGAACGTCGACCGGCGCCTGACCTATATCGTCGAGCGCGGCATGACCCCGGTGGTCGGCTTCGACTGGACGAACACGCTCACCTCCGCCAATCTCGAGAACTACAAACGTATCGTGCGCTATGTCATCGCGCGGTATTCGTCCTATCCCGTCGTGTGGAACATGTCCGGTGAGTATAATGCTACCTCGCAGACGGTCAAGGATGCCCACACGCTGGATAACTACGGGCGGCTCGGCCAGTACGTGTCGGAGGTCGATCCCTACGGCACGCTGGAAACGGTCCACGCCTGCTACAACGTCGTGGATGATTTCGAGCATCCGCAGTATGCCGTGGACTATTTCCGCGGGCAGGAATGGCTCGACTTCGTCATGAGCGAGGGCGGCCACTACACCCACTTCGATGCACCCGTCTTCAACGATTGGGACGTCTATAACAACGCAGAATATCAGATCCCGTGGCTGGAGGCGGAGGCGAAATACGAGGACATCTGGGAGATCCCCACCGCCCAAACGCGCGAGATCGCGTATCTCTCGATCATGAACGGCTCGCTCGGCTACTCCTACGGTGCCGAGGGCGGCTGGCAGAGCACGTGGAACTCGCAGGACACCTACCAGACCTACGGCCGCCTGCCCACCCCGTGGCATAAGGCGCTCAATAAGGTCGTGGGCGCGAAGCACATGACTTATATGAAGAACTACTTCACGTCGCTGCCGTGGTGGGAGCTGAAGCTGGATAAGACCTCCGTCAAATGGAGCGCGGAGCGGGACGATCACAGCGTGCTGCGCCCGACGGTCAACACCACCGCCGATATGCGCGCGGTGACGGTGTATTATCCGCTCAACAGCTTCGAGGATAACTACGACCTGTGGCCCGAGGCAACGGGCGTGCTGTCCGGCCTCGATCCCAAAAAGACCTACAAGGTGACGTGGTTCGACACGCAAAGCGGCGAGTACACCACCGTGGACGGGAAGATGCGCCCGGATGCGAACGGCAGTTACAGTCTGCCGCAGCCGAAGGACAGCAAAACGCACGACTGGATGCTCACGATCACCGAAAACGGCGCAGCCACGATCGATCAGGAATACGCCCGCGCCGCCGCGCGGGAAACGAACGGCCGCGTGCTGCCGATGCATACCGGCGAGCGCTCGCTGCCCGAGATGTCCCTGCTGGATAAAAACGCCGTGCTGATCGATCTGGGCAAGGCGCGCGGCACGCAGGGCGAGGACGGCCTGTGGTACTACAGCTACGACCGCGTCACCGAGGAATACAGCGAGCTGCCGCGCGTGCAGCTGCCGTATTGGGGCGAGTTCACGTGGCAGTCGACGGCCGGCGAGTTCATCACCGATAACCTGTTCTGCGGCGGCCCGACCAAGAGCGCGGCCATCGTGTGGGTCGCACCGGCGGACGGCAAGCTGGAGATCTCCAGCCGTCCGAAGTGGTCGCAGCTCTATCAGGGCAACGAGGGCGCGGTGGTCACCTATATGCTGGGCGACGAAAAGCTGGAGGAGTTCGTTTTCGATACCGTGAACGTCTCCGAGGGCCAGCTGATGACCACGGTCGAGGTCAAGGCCGGCGACCGGCTGACGATCATGACCCGGGCCTATCAGGGCTATAACATCATGGGCAACCAAGTGGGTCTGAACACGCAGATGTATTTCACCGCCGATGGCGAATAAGAAAGGAAGGATCCCGATGCAAGTCAAAAAAACGCTCGCAGGCGCGCTGGCTGTTTTATTGTTGCTGGCCGGTCTGGCCGGGTGCGGCAAAAAGCCGGGCACGTCCACGCCGCAAAGCGACGGCAGCAGCACCGTTTCCGATAACAGCGCGCCCGTCCTGCCGCCGGAAAGCGGCGCCCCCGATGTGACCGGCGACACGTCCGATCCCACCGCCACCGGCGATACGTCCGGCACGCAGGGCGGCAAGCAGACGGGCAGCAGCGGCAAGAAGGCGACCGGCAACACCTCTAAGACCAATGGCAACACCTCCGCGACGAAGGCGCCCGCGCCCACCGGCGGCGGCCGCAACGACAGCTCCTTCTCTAACGAGAAGAAGGTCTTCAAGGAAGTGAAGAAGGATCTGGGCGGCATCACGATCCGGCTCGCCTCCCCGTGGTTCGAGTGGGTGCAAAGCTCCAATTGCCCGCCGTATCAGGTCGCGGCCGCCAAGGCGATGCAGCAGATCGCCAAGGATTATAACTGCAAGATCGAGATGGTGAAGGTCGAGAGCAATTTCAACGATCTCGTCGCCAGCAATTTCGCGGGCGGCAAGATCTATGCCGACATCATCGAAACGCAGGGCCAGCCGACCGGCCTGTATAAGTACATGGAGGACGTCAGCAAGGTCCCGGCGCTGGGCCTGACGACGAACGACTGGGATGCGTTTATCGGCGATTCCGCTACGTTCAAGGGCGTGCAGTACGGCGTCGGCTTCATGATGACGCAGAACCTTGCCGTATCGCAGGTGATCATCGCTTTCAATAAGACGCTGGCCGACCGGTACGGTGTCGGCGACCTGTTCCAGATGGTGCGCGACGGCAAGTGGACGTATGATGCGTTCGAAAAAGCCAGCAAGACCGCCGTGGAGAAGAGCGGCGGCAAGACCAAGGGACTGATCGGACAGATCTATACCTCGATCGGCGTGATGGTGCATACGAACGACACGACCTTAGTCAGGAAAAGCGGCGAAAATTACGTTTTTGCCCATGACGACAAAAATCTGCTCGCCGCCCTCAACTTCTGGAGCGATTACTGCAAGAAGGGCTATATGCTCGACCACAGCAGCGTCGACTACGGTGCCAGCTCCGCCAAGCTGTTCATGCAGGGCAAGACGCTGTTCATGCTGACCGATTACATCGGTACCTCCACATGGTTCAACTCTCAGATGGAGGATGAATACGGCGTGCTGCCGCTGCCGAAGGGCCCGAACGCGAAGGGCTACACCACCGTCGCGGGCACGAAGTACTTCATGCTGACGCGGGAGAACAAGAACATCGACGGCGCGGCGCGCGTGCTCGTCGCGATGGCTAACCGCACCGGCTGGGACATGAACGAGTGGGACACGGTCCAGCTGGAAACGGCGCTGCGCGACGAGGAATCGCTGGAGATGATGAAGAAATATCTGCTCAAGGGGAATTTCGTCAACAGCGAAAAGGCAAGAATGGGGTTGACCGACCGCTTTATCGATGCAGTGCTCGACGTCATCTACAAGGGCAAGAGCGCCGCTCAGGCTATGCAGGAGATCAAGAGCTCCCAGAACGCCTCCCTGCTGGAGGTCTATAAGTAAAGGAGGACCATGATGAAAAACAAGATCCTTTCTCTGGTTTCCTGTTTGGCGATCTGTCTTTCGCTCGTGCTGTCGGTGCTGCCGGCCACGGTCGCGGAGGATGCGCCGATCACCGGGGTCACGGCGCACGCGGTCGGCGGCTGCTGGGAAGCCGGCAGCTATGCGGTCGACGGCAGGATGGATACCCAGTGGCACACGCAGATGGGCGGCTGGGGCGCGATGTTCTTCGACCTCGGCAAGGACTGTGATCTGACGCAGCTGCGCCTGCAGTTCCCGTCCGGGTATTTTGGCGACAGCGGCAAGATCGGCACGCTGCGGATCGATGCGGTCAGCAAGATCCCCGGCAAGACCGATGAAAACGGGAATATTCTGGAAGGCCTGTCCCAAAACGACGGCGGCAACGGTTATTACATCGGCGAAAACAGCGATTTCGTGCTTTCCCGCCTGTACACCGGAACGGACGTGACCGCCGAGAACAACAAGATCCCGGTCTCGGTCGAAGGCGTGCGGTATATCCGCGTGGTCATGTGGGATCCCATCGGGGTCAGCGGCAACGCCAAGATCGCGGAGATGAGCTTCTACGGCACGCCCTCGCCCGTCAAGATCGACGGCGTGACGGCGGTGCCGGTATCCGGCTGCTGGGAAGCCGGCAGCTATGCGGTCGACGGCAGGATGGATACCCAGTGGCACACGGCGATGCAGGGCTGGGGCGCGATGTTCTTCGACCTCGGCAAGGCTTACGACCTGACGCGGATGCGCCTGCAGTTCCCGTCCGGGTATTTCGGCGACGGCAAGATCGGTACGGTGCGGATCGACGCGGTCAGCAAGATCCCCGGCATACAGAATGCCGATGGGAACCTGATCGAAGACGGCGGCAGCAACAACAACACCTATTATATCTCTGCCGGCAGCGATTTCGTGCTCTCGCATTTGTATACGGCCACGGACGTGACCGCCGAGGACAACAAGATCCCGGTCTCGGCCGAGGGCGTGCGGTATATCCGTATCGTGTTCGACGGCGTGAGCAAGGTCGCGAATAACCATAACGCCAAGATCGCGGAGATGAGCTTCTACGGCGCCGCGCAGGCCGAGCCGTCGCACGATGCGACGCTCTCCGCTCTGCAGGTCAACGGCACGGCGGTCGAGGGCTTCGCAGCGGATAAGCTCGACTATGCCGTCACGCTCCCGGTCGGCACGACCGAGGCGAGCGTCACCGCCACGGCGAACGATCCGTCGGCCGCCGTCGCGATCGAAAACGTGACGGGCGACCCGGACGGCAAGACCGCCAAGGTCACGGTGACGGCGGAGGACGGCACGACGCAGTGCGTCTACACCGTCGCGTTCACGGTGGAGCAGCCGGCCTCCGACGACGCAACGCTGTCTGCGCTGTTCATCGACGGTCGTCCGCTCTCCGGCTTCCGCGCGGATAACCTGTCCTACACCTATCCCGTCGATCCCGCTGCCGCGGCGCCGGTGCTCACCGCCACCGCGACGAACGCGGGGGCGGCCATCAGCATCACCAACGTGACCGCGCCCGCCGCGGGCAAGACCGCCACCGTGACGGTCACGGCGGCCGACGGCACCACCACGGCCGTGTATTCCGTCACCTATCAGGCGGCAGAGAAGATCTCCGTCAAAAAGGCGTATGCCGCCGTGGCGCAGATGCAGCCGCCCGCGCTGGCGGTCGACGGCGACCTGTCCACCGCCTTCAAGGCGTGGTTCGACTGGGGCATCCTTTATCTCGATCTCGGCGCGACGTATGACATCTCCCGCGTGCAGGTCGCTTTCCCGGCAGGCTATCTGGACAAAAACGGCCTGCACCTGAAGGTGCAGACCATCAGCGCCCTGCCCGGCGTGCTGGGGAAGGACACCGACGACGTGCTGGTCATGCCGGACGGCAATAACGGCCCGATGGTCGGCGAGCTGGATGTCACCGATACGCTGTTCTCGGCTCGGGTGACCGAAACGGACGGCAGCGGCATCGATGCGATCGGCTCCGTGCAGGGACGGTATCTGCGCGTGTTCGTCGGGGATAACCAGATCCCGGATGCGTATGCCGAGATCGGCGAGATCACGCTGTACGGCTCGCGCACGATCCGCAAAAACGACGCGACGCTGTCGTCGCTGACCGTCGACGGAAAAGAGATCTCCGGCTTCGATCCCGAAAAGACCGAGTATACCTATCCCGTCACCGCGGCGCAGAGCGAGCAGCTGACCGTTGCCGCCACGCCCATGATGGAGGGCGCGACGGTCGACGTCCGCCAGACCGGTAAGGATCCCGCGGGCAAGACCGCGACCGTCACGGTCACGGCGCTCGACGGCACGACCAAAAAGACCTACACCGTGCGTTTCGTCACGGATCTGCTCGTCACGGACGCAAAAACGACCGTCATCGGCATCGGCGGCGCTTACGATCAGGCCACGAACGTCGTCGACGGCAACGAGGATACGCAGTGGCACTCCATCTTCCCGTGGGGCGGCCTGTTCATCGATCTCGGCGAGGAATACGATCTTGCGCAGCTGCGCCTGACCTTCCCGGCCGACTACGCACTGGGCACGGAAACGGTCAAATACCGTCTGGATGCCGTCAGCGGCATCCCCGGCCCGGTCAAGGAAGGCTATCTGCAGGAGGACGGCGCGCACGACAACCTGTATTACATCAGTGCGGACAGCGATTTCGTCACCGCGCATCTGTCCTCCGGTACGGTCTCCTCCCGCCGCGCGGTGGTGGAGCTTGCCGGGCAAAAGACGCGCTATGTCCGCCTGATGATCGAGGACTACTCCGGCACGAAGTTCAATGCCAAGCTGGCGGAGCTGCAGCTCTACGCGCACGAGCCGTCGTTCGAGGCGCGCCTTGGCCGGATCACGGTGAACGGCAAGGAGCTGTCCGGCTTCTCGCCCGATAAGACCGGTTATTTCTACGAGCTTGGCGCGGACGAGGCGATCCCCACCGTGGCCGCCGCCGCCCTGACCACCGGCGCGACGGTCAACGTCACGCAGGCGGATGCGGTCCCCGGCGCGGCGCTGATCCGCGTGGTGTCGGCCGATAAAACGCGCGAGAAGACCTACCGTGTCGACTTCGTGCGTGACGACGGCAAGAGCACACTGATCTCCTACGGTAAAAAGACCGTCGGTCTGGGCAGCAGCGGGATCCCCGGCTACACCGTCGACGGCGACGAAAAGACCGTCTATGTTTCCCCGCAGGACGGCGCGACGGTCATCCTCGACCTCGGCGGCCTGTACCGCATCACCCGCGCGCAGATCGTGTTCGCGGACGGCAGCGGCGAGGGCGCGACCGTTGCGCTCGATAAGCTGTCGGCCATGCCCGCCTTCAGCGGCAGATATACGTCCGATGCCGGCGATGCGCTGGTCGCGAAGAATTTCTACACCGGCACGGATACCGTCTGCTACCTGACGGATGCCGAGGCGCGCTATGTGCGCCTGACCGTGCAGCCGAACGGCAGGCAGCTCCGCATCGCGGAGATCCGCCTGTACGGCTACGCGGCCGGGAACGATGATGTGCAGCTGTCGTCCCTCACGCTCGACGGTGAGGCGTTCGCCGGCTTCAAACCCGGTGTTCAGCGCTTCTTCATCGATATCCCGTTCGGTCAGACCGCCGTGCCCACGGTCGCGGCCGCGGCGAAGGATGCCGACGCGATCGTGCGTGTGCGTCAGGCCAAGCGCCCGGGCGACACCGCCACCGTTACCGTCACCTCCTCGGACGGCACCGCGCAGGCCGAATACACACTGACCTTCGTTGCCTTGACCGAAGGCGAGCGCAATGCCGCGCTCGGCCGCCCGGTGCTCGCCAGCGGCGAGCAGAGCGGCTATCCCGCGGCGGCGGCCGTCGACGGCAAGCTGGATACCTCTTGGCGGCCGGACGGCAAACGGATCCACAGCATCACCGTCGACCTCGGCAGTCTGACGCGCGTCACCCGCGTGCTCAGCCTGCACTATGCCGGCGATCCGAACGACGTGTATAACCTGACGGTGGACGGCTCGGTGGACGGCAAGGTGTTCACCCGCATCTACAACAGCCATCAGGACATGGAACACGGCCAAAGCCTGAATATGCCGATGGACGCGGCCGCACGCTATGTGCGCGTCAGCTGGCACGGCATCAACGGCTTCACCGGCGACCCGATCGAGGTCACGGAGCTTTCGGTCTACGGCATCCCGATGGAGAGCCTGATCGATAGCGTGACGGTCGACGGCGAGCCGATGACCGAGTTCAACGAAGGCACGTTCACCTATAACTGGCTCTATCGCACCACCGGCGGGCATATCCCGCAGGTCGCGGTGAAGGCGGCCGACGGCGTCGAGGTCAAGATCGAACAGGCCGCCGCCGCGGACGGCAATGCCACGATCACCGTCAAAAAAGGCGATATCGCCCGCACCTATATCATCCGGATGTGCCCGATCGGCGTAACGATCCGCCCGGATGACGGCAAGACCGACCCCTCGCCGGTGACCGGCGATGTGCGCCCGACAGTAGCGGTGCTGCTGCTGATCGCCGGCGCGTTCGGGCTGACGCTCTCGCTGCGCCGCCGGCGCCGTGGGGCGTGATCCCGACCGACCGCAGCCTTTGCGACCGGCAGGCGGGGATACTCCCGCCTGCCGGTCCCGGCCCGTTTTTTCGGGCCTGTCCACGAAACGGAGTGAAGATGACCATGACCCAAAGATCGGCTGCCGGGCGGGCGCTCGGCGCGGCACTGGCGCTGGCGATCTGCCTGTCGCCCTGCACGCTGCTGCCCGCCGCCGCGGCAGAGACCGCTGCGGAGAACACGTCGGCGCAAAACGCATCGGAAAACGCTGCCGATGCGACGGACTACGCCGCCTATCGCGCCCGGCACGCGCTGACGCTGTGCGGGCAGGAGGTGGTGCTCGATGCCGCCGCGCCGTCCGCCGCGCAGGATGCTTCGCCCGTTTTTGACGAGGGGCGGCAGACGACCGTCCTGCACACCGGAGAAGAAAGCACCGTCAGCTGGCGCTTCACCGTCCCGCAGGACGGCAGCTATGCCGTGCAGCTGACGTACCTGCCGCTGGAAGGCTCCGGCGCCACCGTCACGCGCAGATTGCTGCTCGACGGCGCGCTGCCCTTCGACGAGGCATATAATTTGGAATTTTCCCGCGTCTACCACGACGCCGAAAGCCGCCGCCGCGACCGGCTGGGCAACGATGTCCGCCCCGCGCAGGAGGAGCTTTCCGTCTGGCAGACCGTGACCATAACCGATAGCTTGGGCTATTTCGGCGATCTGTATCTGGATCTGACGGCAGGGGAGCACGAGCTGACCTTGGCCGCGGTCTGCGAGCCGATGGCCATCGCCGAGATCCGCCTGCGCTCGGTCCATACAGAGGTGCCCGCCTATGCCGATGTCTTGGCGGAGCGCACGGCCGCCGGGGCGCAGCCCGTCACCGGCTATCTGGAGGACGGCATCCGCGTCATCGAGGCGGAGGACAACACCTCCCGTTCCGACCTGACCATGTACGCCGTCAGCGATAACACCTCGGCGGCGAACAGCCCGTATGACTACCGCCTGTCGCGGCTCAACACCGTCGGCGGCACCAAATGGCAGGACGCCGGACAGTGGATCGGCTGGACGGTCGACGTCCCGGCGGACGGCTTCTATCATCTGGGCTGGCGCTATAAGCAGAATTTCGTGCGCGACGTCACCGTCACGCGTGCCCTGACGATCGACGGGCAGTTCCCGTTCGCCGAGGCGGCGCAGATCACCTTCGCTTACGACTCGCGCTTTCGCGTGGAATTGGCCGGCGGGGACGAGCCCTACCGCTTTTATCTCACGGCCGGCAAGCACGAGATCCGGATGCAGGTCGTGCTGGGCGAATTGGCCGAGCGGATGACGAAAGCCGCCTCGGCGCTGTCCGCGCTCAATACCGTCAACTGGGATCTGCTCACGTTCTTCGGCTCCTCGCCGGACATCTACAAAAGCTATCAGATCGCCGAGCAGCTGCCGCAGGTCGTGGCGGCGCTGAGGGAGCAGCAAACAGCGCTGGCCGAGCTTGCCCAAAGCTGGGAGTCCATGACGGGCGAAACGGACGCGAACGTGTCGCAATTGACGCAGATGGCGCTGCGTCTGGAACGCATGGTGGAGGACCCGGACGAGATCCCGTCCCTCTACAGCGCCTTCAAGGACGATTTGAGCAGTCTCGGCGACCTGATCGCCAACGCCCGCAGCCAGCCGCTGCTGCTCGATTATCTGTTCTTGGCCGAGGAGGGCGCGGCGCTGCCGCGGGCGAACGTTTCGTTCTTCTCCTCGCTCAAATACGGTTTTTTGCGCTTCCTGTCCTCGTTCTTCAGCGATTATAACGTCATCTCCGTCTCGGAAGACGGGACGGAACCGATCACGGTGTGGATCGGCAACGGCCTGACCGGCGGGCGCGATCAGGCGCAGGCGCTCAGCCAGCTGATCACGCAGAACTTCACCGCCCGGCAGGGCATCGCCGTGGATCTGCAGCTCGTCCCTGCGGGCACGATCCTGACGGCGACCATGGCGGGCGTCGGTCCGGATGTCGCCCTGCAGGTCGGCGGCAGCGATCCGGCGAACTACGCCATGCGCCACGCCGTGGCGGATCTGTCCGCCATGCCCGGCATCGACGGGGTGCTGTCGCGCTTCTCCCCGGCGGCGTACGAAGGGTTCCGTTATCTCGGCGGGCTGTACGCCCTGCCGGAAACGATGAGCTTCCCGATGCTGTTCTACCGCACGGACATCCTGTCCCAGCTGGGCATCCAGATCGAGGATCTGCACACGTGGGACGACATCGTCGGCATTTTGCCGATCCTGCAGCGCAAGTACATGAATTTCGCCCTTCCGGCCAGCTTCAACAGCTATCTGCTGTTTTTGTACCAAAACGGCGGCCGCCTGTATGACGATGCCGGTCTGCACAGCGCCTTGGGCGAAAAAGAGGCGTTGGACGCCTTCGCGACGTATATGCAGTTTTATACCGATCACGGCACGCCGTATACCTATCAGTTCGAGATGCGCTTCCGCACCGGCGAGATCCCGATCGGCATCTCGGATTACACCTCCTACAATCTCCTGCAGATCTCCGCGCCGGAGATCGGCGGCAAATGGGGGATGACGACCGTGCCGGGCAGGAAGGATCACAGCGCCCCGGCCTCCGGCGCGGGCTGCGTGCTGATGGAGGCCAGCCGGCAAAAGGAAGCGGCTTGGGCCTTCATGACGTGGTGGACGGACGAAGAGGCACAGTATCAGTTCGGCCGGGAGCTGGAAAGCGTCATGGGTGCGGCGGCACGCTATAACACCGCCAACCTCGCGGCGCTGCAGCGCCTGCCGTGGCAGGCGAAGGACCGCACCGCGCTGCTCGAGCAGATCTCGCTGCTGCGCGGCGTGCCGGAGGTGCCGGGCGGCTATATGTCGTCGCGCGACGTCACGTTCGCGCTGCAGCGGGTGTACAATAATTCGCTGGATGCACGCGCCACGCTGCTCGGCTACGTCAGCCAGATCGATGAAGAGATGCAGCTCAAGAGAGAGGAGTTCGGGCTGGAATGACCACAAGGACCACCCCCGTCCGTCCGTGGACGGAGCGCCTGCGCGCCGATACGCGCCACACCCTGCGCGAGATCCGGCGCCACCGGGCGCACTACGCCTTCATGGTGCCCTATGCCGTGCTCTTCATCGCGTTCACGCTGCTGCCGGTGATCATGGCGATGTACCTCAGCTTCACCTCGTTCAATTTGCTCGAAGCGCCGGTGTGGCAGGGGATGCGCAATTACTACCGTCTGTTCCTCAATGACGACGTGTTCCTCATCGCGTTCAAAAATACCGTCATCATGGCCTGCATCATCGGCCCGGTGGGGTATGCGCTCTCATTCCTGTTCGCGTGGCTGATCAACGAATTGACGCATTTCATGCGCGTCATCTTCACGATCATCTTTTACGCGCCGTCGCTGGCCGGCGGTATGCTCACGATCTGGGCGCTGTTCTTCAGCGGCGATTCCACGGCCTTCGTCAACGGTACGCTGCTGCGGCTCAACCTGATCACGGAGCCGATCGTCTTTTTCCAAAACACCGGCTACATGATGCCGCTCGTCATCATCGTCAGCCTGTGGATGAGCCTCGGCACGACGTTTTTGTCGTTCATCGCCGGCTTTCAGGGCGTCGATAAGCAGTATTACGAGGCCGCGGCCATCGACGGGCTGCGCAACCGCTGGCAGGAGCTGTGGTTCATCACCCTGCCGCTGCTGCGCCCGAACCTGCTGTTCGGCGCGGTGATGAGCATCACCTCGGCGTTCTCCGTCGGCAGCGTGTCCACGGCGCTGTGCGGCTTCCCCAGCACGGAATATGCCGTGCACACCCTGATGAACCATCTGGAGGATCACGGCACGATCCGGTACGAGATGGGCTATGCCTGTGCGATCGCCACAGTACTGTTTTTGATGATGCTGCTGTCGAACATGGCGATCCAGCGGCTGCTGCGAAAGGTGGGCGAGTGATCCGTGAACGTCGGTGAGTTGATCATCAAAAAGCGCGTGTCCCGCTCCAAGGGCGGCGACGTCGTGCTGCTGCTGTTTCTGCTGCTCGTCGGTGCACTGATGCTGCTGCCGATGGTGTATGCCGTGTCGTCCTCCGTCAAGCCGAACAGCGAGCTTTGGCTGTTCCCGCCCCGCTTTTTCGCCAAGCACCCCACCGGGCGCAACTACCGCGATCTGCTGACGCTGCTGTCCACGTCGTGGGCGCCGTTCTCGCGGTATGTGTTCAACACCGTGTTCATCACGGCGGCCGGCACGGCGGGGCATATCCTGATCGCGTCGATGTGCGCCTATCCGTTGGCGATGTACCGTTTCCCGGGATCTGGCGCGTTTTTCACCCTCGTGCGCACGTCGCTGATGTTCAGCGGCGCGGTCACGGCGATCCCCGGCTTCATCGTGGTGTCGCGGCTGCATCTGCTCGATACCTATGCCGCGGTGATCCTGCCGGCGGTCGGCGGCACGCTGGGGCTGTTCCTGATGAAGCAGTTCATGGAGCAGACGGTGCATCCCGCCGTGCTGGAGAGCGCGTCGATGGACGGCGCCGGCGAATATTGCAAATTCGTGCATATCGTCATGCCGATGGTCAAGCCCGCATGGCTGACGCTGATGATCTTTTCGGTGCAGACGCTGTGGAACACCGGCAGCACGCCGTATATCTACAGCGAGCAGCGCAAGACTCTGTCCTATGCGATGAGCCAGATCTCCGCAGCGGGCGTGGCACGCGCCGGCGTGGGCGCGGCGGTGTCGGTGCTGATGATGCTCATGCCGCTGCTGGTGTTCATCGTCACACAGTCGAACATAATCGAAACGATGTCCCCCTCGCGCATGAAGGATTGACGTGTCCCCCCCGTCGGCCCAGGTGGAGCGGAGAACGGTCGGCGGCGGAGAACAGG
>JAJXDX010000139.1:0-1266 GCA_021640185.1 Oscillospiraceae bacterium
TTGCCGAAGGTGCCCGCGCGGGCATAGTCCACGCGGATGGGGATGGTCTGACAGATCATGGTTTTTCCTCCTTATTTCGGCGGTCGGGCACACGCCCGTCCGCATTGTGGATGCGTTTTATCGGCTGCGGATCCACGCGGCGCACCACACGGGCCAGTCGTTCAGCTGTTCCTCGACCATGCCGGTCTCCGCCTGCGCCAGCGAAAGGCCGTGGCAGCCGTCCGGCACGATGTGCAGCGCAAAGGGCACGCCGTGCGCGCGCAGGGCGCACGCGAACATCAGGCTGTTCTCCACCGCCACGTTGTCGTCCGCCGCCGTGTGCCAGATAAAGGCGGGCGGCGTGTCCGCCGTCACTTGCTTTTCCAGCGATACCAGCGCCCGCGTTTCCTCCGTGTCGTTGCCCAGCAGGACGTTCTCGATCGACTCCGTGTCGATGAACTGCGTTGCCGAGATCGCCGGATACCCCAAGATCATGCCGTTCGGCCGCACATCGTCGGCGGCGCGCCCAAGGCTCTCCGCTACGAACGTCCGGTCCCACAGCACGCCAAGGCTCGCCGCCAGATGCCCGCCGGCGGAGAACCCGCATACAAAGATCTTGTCGGGATCGATGCCCCATTCTTCGGCCCGGTCGCGCACCACCGCGACGGAGGCCGCCAGCTCCAGCAGCGCACCGGGGAAGGCCGTGTCCGGCACACAGCTGTAGCGCAGCACGAAAGTCTGGAAGCCGAGATCTGAAAAGCGCAGCGCGATCGGCTCCGCCTCGCGGTCGGACGTGAACGCGTACCCGCCGCCCGGACAGATCACGATCGCGGGGCGCGGCGGCAGCGGCATCACGGGCGACTGCTCACGGATATAGGTGTGCAGCGTCGGCTCGCCTTTGCCGAAGGTGCCCGCGCGGGCATAGTCCACGCGGATGGGGATGGTCTGACAGAGCATGGCCGGCCTCCTCTCGTTTTTTGTGACTACCATCGACAATAGTCGTGTGTTCCCTTGTCTATCGATGGTACTATACCACACGATCCGGATAAGTGCAATAGTCGGGCTTGCAAAACGTGGTAAACCGTGCTATAATCGGTGTATTCGATCAGGAAAGGCGGATGACCGTGGATATCCAAGACAAAATGCGGCTCGTGCAGGAGCTCGTGCCCGGCAAGCAGATCACGATCTGCCATATCATCGCCAACCCGGATCAGATCATCTACCGCAAATTGGGGCTCGACCCTGCGGTCGACTACAGCCGCGCAGCGATCGGCATCGTCACCATAT
>JAJXDX010000139.1:1276-6050 GCA_021640185.1 Oscillospiraceae bacterium
ATCGCGATCAAGACCTCGGGTGTGGAGCTCGGCTTCGTCGACCGGTTCAGCGGCACGCTGATCGTCACCGGCCGCGTCAGCGAGGTCGACAGCGCCCTGCGCGCGCTCACCGATTATTGCCGCGACACCCTCGGCTTCACCGTGTGCGATATCACCCGCACCTGACCGCAGCATGAAAAAGATCATCCTGATGGGACGCGTCGCCGCCGGAAAAACGACGCTGACGCAGGCCCTGCGCGGCGAGGCGATCCGCTACCAAAAAACGCAGTACATCCACCACGACGACGTCGTGATCGACACCCCCGGCGAATACGCCGAAAATGCGGTGCTCGGACGCGCCTTGGCGCTCTATACGTACGAGGCGGACGTCGTCGGCCTGCTCCTCAGTGCGACCGAGCCGTACAGCCTCTATCCCCCCTGCGTCACCTCCAGCTGCAACCGCCCGGTGATCGGCATCGTCACCCACATCCACGCGCCGCAGGGCGATCCCGCCCGCGCCGAGCGATGGCTGCGTCTGGCGGGCTGCCGCACGGTCTTTTTCGTCGACAGCACCACCGGCGAGGGCGTGGACGCTATCCTGCGTTATTTAGACCAATAAAAAAACACGCTGCCGCGGCAGCGTGTTTTTTCTTTTATTTCCGCACGCGTCCCACCATGTCCAGCGTCAGGGCGCGGGTGTGGGCGATCGGCCGCCATTCCACGCGGCAAAACAGCGCGATGACGGCCAGCGGGATGTACGACAGCATGAACACCGGGAACGTCAGCAGGCTCATCAGCTTTTTGCCCGCCGGTGCGGCGATCCGCCGCCATTCGGAAACGAGCACCGCCGCGCCAAGCAGCAACGCCGTCGCATACAGCCCCAGCAGCCCTGTCCCGAGGGCGGCGACCGGCGGCAGCAGCGACGCACCGCTCACCAGCCGAACGATCAGCTCTGCCGCGTTGATCGCTAAGGTCAGCAGCGACACGGCGAAGGCCGGGAAGATGGAGCACAGCAGATCGAAGCAGGAGAAGCTCCCGCGCGCCGCGCCGCGCACCAGCGGCCCGCCGCAGGAGCGCAGCACTTGGAAATAGCCGCGGATCCAGCGCAGCCGCTGTCGGCAGGACAGCGAAAAGCGCACCGGCTGCTCGTCATACAGCACCGCATCCTCGCAATAGCCGATCGTTTCCCTGGCTGCGATCAGCCGGGCGGAGAATTCGGCGTCCTCCGTCAGGCAGTGGAACGGCCAGCCGCCCAGCCGCTCGATCACCGCGCGGCTCACCGCAAAGCCCGTGCCGGACACGGTGCACGAAACGCCAAGCGCCGCGCGGGCGCGGTCCAGCTGCTGGCATTCGCGCAAAAAGCATAAGGCGTTCCCGGCGCTCACCCAGCTGTCGCCGAAGTTCTTGCTCGCGCGGTAGCCGGTCACGACGGCATAGCCGTCGCGCCGCATCGCGCGGTCGATCTGCGTCACATAGTCCGGCTCCAGCAGGTTGTCCGCATCCAAGATCAGATAGGCATCGAATGCGTCGGGCATCGCCTCGTCCAGCTGCCGCAGCAGGAAGTCGAGCGCGTAGCCCTTGCCGACCTGCCGCCGGTCGAAGCGCTCGCACACCCACGCGCCGTGCGCCCGCGCCACGGCGGCCGTGTCGTCCGTGCAGTTGTCCGCCACCACGCAGGCCGTCAGTGCCCCGCGGTAGTCCTGTGCGGTCAGACTGTCCAGCAGCTGCCCGATCACCGCCGCCTCGTTGCGCGCGGCGATCAGCACGGCAAAGCGCTGCGCGCCCGTATCCGGCGGGATCTCCTCCCGTTCGCGCCGCCTGCGGCGGCGGTATACGGGCAGCAGCGGAACGATCAGATAGAAGAATTGGTACGCATAGCACAGGAAGAACACCGCGCCCAGCACGGCCCCGGCCGCCCTCACGGCCGCACCTCCGGCGCGGCCGGGAACGATAGCGTCACCTTGAACAGGTCGCCGTCCACGGTCACGTTCATCTGCCCGCCCTGCAGGCGCGTCAGGCTTTCGGCGATGGATAGGCCAAGCCCGCTGCCCTCGGTGTTGCGCGCGCTGTCCCCGCGCACGAAGCGCTCGGTCAGTTCATTGCCGTCCGCGGCCAGCGGCTCGCGCGACGTGTTGCGGAACACCGCGGCCGCGCGTCCCTGCTGCCGGATCAGGTCGATATACACGCGTGTGCCGGGCATACCGTATTTGCAGATGTTGCTCATCAGGTTGTCCAGCACCCGGCTCATGTGCCGCCCGTCGGCCAGCAGGTCGATCGGCTCGTCCGGCTGCCGCACGACGGGCGTGAGCATGGCCGCCTCCAGCTTTTCGGCATATTCGCCCAGCACCTGCTCGATCAGCACGCCCAGCCGGCACGGTGCCAGCGTCACCGGCAGATCGCCCGTCGAGGCCCGCGACGCCTCCACCAGATCCTCCACCAGCTTTTTCAGCCTCCCGGACTGCCGGTGCAGCACCGCCAGATATTCGCGCATCCGCTCGTTCTCCGGCTGCTCCTTTTCCAGCAGATCGACGTAGCTGACGATGGAGGTCAACGGCGTTTTCAGGTCGTGCGATACGTTCGTGATCAGCTCCGTTTTCAGCCGCTCGCTTTTCAGCCGTTCCTCCACCGCGCGCCCAAAGCTGCCGCTCAGGCGGTCGATGTCCTCGGCCGTGCGGCGCAATTGCCCGCGGAAACGGCCGGGATCGACCGTCCGGCCGCTCAGGTCGCCGTCCGCGACGGCGCGGATGCCCGTCTGCAGCTGCCGCAGCCGGATCATGAACCAAAACAGCAGCGGCAAAACGACCGCCTTCTCGGCCAGCCACAGCAGGGGCAGCCGTCCATCGGCCGTGTGCGTCAAGATCATCGGCAGCTCGACGGCCGTGAGCAGCACGGCCACCGCGGCCGTTTTGGGGATCAGCGGCAGCGCGGCAAAGCCGCGCCCGGCCGCACGCAGGGCGCGTACGGTCACGGCGTTGCCCATCGTGTGCGTTTTGGCGCGCACGGCGATGTTCATCGAGAGCGCGATCAGCAGATAGATCAGCGCCAGCAGGATTGCCCCGCAAAGCACCGCGGTCACAACGATCGGCCCGCGCCCCTCCGGCACGCCGCCAAGCAGCAGGCAGCCGAGCATGAACACGATCAGCCACAGCACGGCATACACGTCGCCCGGCAGGCGGGCAAGCCCGCGGCACACCGGCGCACCTCCGTTCTCCGCCGTCCGCCCGGCCGCATACAGCAGCATCGACCACAGCGTCAGCGTCATCACCGCGCCGATCGCGGCCGCGATCCACGGCAGGTGCGGTCGGGCGGCTACCCCGGTCAAAAAGCGGTAAACGGCCGAAAGATCGTCGATCCCGGTCAGCGCCCGGTCGGCATACAGCGTCACCTCGATCGGCGTTTCGCCGCCCTGCAGATCCGTTCCCTTCTGCGTCGCCACGGCGATCGGCACCGCGCCGGTCGTGTTGTCGATCGCGGTCTGCCCGTCGATGACGATCCGGACGGAGTACGCCGCGTCCTTGTCGACGGCCTGCTCGGCGTTGCCGTAAGCGGCGGCGAACCAGATCCCGTCGATCTGCCGGTAAAGCTGTTCCGTTACCGCCTCGCGCGCGGCCAGATCCAGCGGTCGGCCGGATTGCAGCTGCAAAAACACCGTAGCCGCTCCGGCCAGAGTCGCCAGCAAAAATAAGCCCGTCAGCACGAAAAGCACGATCTTCGTCGGCAGCCGCGTCAGCCAAGTCGTTTTGTTCATCGGTCGTCCTCCCATCTTCATCGGCCGTCGCCGTTCAGGCGATAGCCCTGTCCCCACACCACCTGCAGATAGCGCGGCTCGGCGGGGTCGATCTCGATCTTTTCGCGCAGGTGGCGGATGTGCACGGCCACCGTTCCCTCCGCGCCCATCGGCTCGCCCTGCCACACGCGGCGATAGATCTCCGCCGGAGCGATCACCTCGCCCGGATGCTGCATCAGCAGCCGCAAAATGCCGTATTCCCGCGGCGTCAGCCGCACCGGTTCGCCGTCCAGCGTCACCTGCTTCAGCCGGTCGTCCAGCGCAAGTCCGCCGCAGCGCAAGGCTCCGTCGCCCGCGGGCGCGCCGTCCGCGCTGCCCAGCCGCGTGTATCGCCGCAATTGCGAGCGCACGCGCGCCAGCAGCTCCACCGGGTCGGACGGCTTGGTCACATAGTCGTCCGGGCCAAGGGTCAGGCCCCGCACCTTGTCGGTGTTCTCGCTTTTGGCGGTCAGCAGGATCACCGGCACGTTGAAGCTCTCCCGCAGGCGGCTGACCGCCGTGATGCCGTCCATCACCGGCATCATCACGTCCATCAGCACAAGGTCGATCGGCTCGTCCGCCAGGATCGACAGCGCCTGTTTTCCGTCGTAGGCCGTGCGGGTGGCGTACCCGTCCGCCTCCAGATAGATCTTCAGCGCCGAAACGATGTCCCGCTCGTCGTCGCAGATCAGGATTGTATGCTGCATTATTTCTTTCCCCTTCCGTTCTTTTTATCTTTCGAGGATATTCGACGGTATTATCATCGATAGACAAGGGAACACACGGTTTTTCCGGGCTGCAATACGCCCATACCGCATCAAGGCCCTTGGCCATACGGCCGGCCCGCCAAGCCGAAATGGACGAAAACAGCCGAAAAGACACGCCGACAGGCGGTTGTGCCTTTGTCTGTCGATGGTATTAGTATAGCAGGAAACGATCGAAGAAAAAAGGGGCGAACCCCTTAAGATTTCTTTAAGTCGATCGGGGGCGCTGCAAAAGATGTAGTGCGCCGGACGCGCCTTCGCGGGA
>JAJXDX010000140.1:0-4952 GCA_021640185.1 Oscillospiraceae bacterium
GACAACTACAAAGAAAACGTGGCTCTGCCGGATCACGAAACGGCGCTGGCGATGGTGCTGCGTCTGCTGACGGATCCCGAGCTTGGTGTGATCGGCGACATCGCCGAGATCGACGCGGTCGGCCACCGCATCGCCCACGGCGGCGAGCGGCTGCGCCGCTCCTGCCTGATCGATGACGAGGTCATCGCGTATCTCGAGCAGATCGTGCCGATCAACCCGCTGCACGGCCCGCCCGCCATCGCGGGGATGCGCGGCTGCCGCAAGCTGATGCCGGAGGTGCCGATGGTCGGCGTGTTTGATACGTCGTTCCACTCCACGATGCCGAACTATGCTTACATCTATCCGCTGCCGTACGAACTGTACGAGCAGAAAAAGATCCGCCGCTACGGCTTCCACGGTACGTCCCACCGCTATGTCGCGCAGCGCGCGGCAGCGCTGGTCGGCAAGCCGATCGAGGAACTGAAGATCGTCACCTGCCATTTGGGCAACGGGTCGTCCATCACGGCGGTCGATCACGGGCGCGTCATCGATACGTCGATGGGCTTCACCCCGCAGGAGGGTATCCTGATGGGCACGCGCTCCGGCTCGGTCGACCCCACGATCCTGACCTACCTGATGGCGCAGGGGGTGACCGGCGAGCAGCTGGAGCGGATGCTCAACAAGCAGTCCGGCTTCCTCGGCGTGTTCGGCCGCTCCAGCGATTCGCGCGTCGTTTGCGACGCCGCCGCCGCGGGCGACGAGCGCGCGCAGCTGGCGCTGAACATCCAGTATTACGGCATCAAGAAGTACATCGGCGCGTACACTGCGGCGATGAACGGCATCGACGTGCTGGTGTTCACCGCCGGCATCGGCGAGAACGACCGCGACCTGCGCCGCGAGGTCTGCCGCGGCATGGACTATCTGGGTATCGTCATCGATGAGGAGAAGAACGCGACCGCACCGCGCGGCGAGGAGGCCGATCTGTCGGCCGAGGGCGCACGGGTACGGACATGGGTGATCCCCACCGATGAGGAATATATGATCGCCCTCGACACCGAAAAGCTGGTGTCGGGCGACTGAACACCAAAGCAAAAGACCGCAAACCGCCAAGATAATATAGAAAAGGAGTAAAACATCATGCAACAGTCCGCTTATGAGATCAAAAAGGAGATCTGCGAGGTCGGCCACAAGATCTATGCCAAGGGGTTCGTCGCCGCGAACGACGGCAACATCTCCGTCAAGGTCGGCGAGAACGAGTTCTACTGCACGCCGACCGGCGTGTCCAAGGGTGCGCTGACCCCCGACATGATCATCCGCATCGACGGCCAGGGCCGCAAGCTCGACGGTAAGCTGGAGCCGTCGTCCGAGATCAAGATGCACCTGCGGGTGTATCGCGACCGTCCGGACGTCAACGCCGTCGTGCACGCGCATCCGCCTGTGGCTACCGCGTTCACCGTTGCCGGTGTGCCGCTCGATCAGTACATCCTGCCCGAGGCGGTGCTGACCATCGGCAGCGTCCCGACCTGCGAATACGGCACGCCCTCTACGATGGAGATCCCGGACTCGCTCGCGCCGTACATCCAGGACCATGATGCGTTCCTGCTGAAGAACCACGGCGCGCTGACCGTCGGCTGCACGCTGACGAAGGCTTTCTTCACGATGGAGGAAGTCGAGTTCAATGCCAAGATCTGTAAGTATGCGCGCGAGCTCGGCGGCGTGGAGGAGATCCCCTGCGAGCAGCTCGAGAAGCTGATGGAGCTGCGCAAGAAGATGCACATCCCCGGCCGCCATCCCGGCTGCAAGCGCTGCAAGAACCTCGGCACCGAGAACTGCCGCTGCAAGCAGAACCTGCCGCAGAGCGCGGGCTGCTCCTGCAACACTGCCGCTGCCCCGGCCGCGAGCAGCGACCTCGTGGCGGAGATCACGAAAAAGGTGCTGGCCGAGCTGAACAAGTAAGTCCTGCCCTTGTCTGATATTCGATGACAAAGGAGGGATAGGACAATGGCTCAGTACACGATCTATGACGCCGAAAAAACGGCGCGCATCGACCGATTGGTCGAACGGCTCTACCGCGACCCGCCCGAGATCGAGGCGGACCGCGCCGAGTTGATCACCGAGAGCTACCGCTCCACCGAGGGCGAGCCGATCGTGGCGCGCCGCGCCAAGGCGTTCTATCACATCCTCGCGAACATCCCGATCACCATCCGCCCGGACGAGCTGATCGTGGGCAGCGCGACGAAAGCGCCGCGCGGCTGCCAGACCTTCCCGGAATTCTCCTTCGAATGGCTGGAAGGAGAACTGGACACGATCTCCACCCGGACGGCCGACCCCTTCGCGATCAGCGAGGATACGAAGGCACGCCTGCGCCGGATCTTCCCGTACTGGAAGGGCAAGACCACCAGCGAATTGGCGACCGCCTACATGGCACCGGAAACGCTGCGGGCGATGCGGCATAATGTGTTCACGCCCGGCAACTATTTCTACAACGGCGTCGGCCACGTCTGCGTGCAGTACGATAAGGTGCTGCGGATCGGCTATCGCGGCATCCGCCGCGAGGCCGAACAGGCACTGGCCGCCCTGAACGTGAGTGACGGCGACTATGCCCGCCGGCACATCTTCCTTGAGGCGGTCATCCGCTCCTGCGATGCGGCGATCCTGTACGCCAGACGCTACGCCGATCTGGCGGAGCAGGAGGCGAAGGTCTGCACGGACGAGCGCCGCCGCGAAGAGCTGCTGCACATCGCGCAGAACTGCCGCCGCGTGCCGGAGGACGGCGCGACCGATTTCTGGGAGGCCTGCCAGTCCTTCTGGTTCGTCCAGATGCTGCTGCAGGTGGAATCCAGCGGCCACTCGATCTCGCCCGGCCGGTTCGATCAGTATATGTATCCGTATTATCAGGCGGATCTCGCCGCCGGGCGCATCAGCCCGGAACAGGCACAGGAGCTGATCGACTGCATCTGGGTGAAGCTCAACGACCTCAACAAGGCGCGCGATGCCGCGTCGTCCGACGGGTTCGCCGGCTACAGCCTGTTCCAGAACCTGATCGTCGGCGGGCAGAACGCCGAAGGACTGGACGTGACGAACGACCTGTCCTTCATGTGCCTGCAGGCGTCGATGCACGTGCATCTGCCTGCGCCCAGCCTTTCGGTGCGCCTGTGGAACGGTTCGCCGCACGATCTCCGCATCAAGGCTGCGGAGCTGACCCGCACCGGGATCGGCCTGCCGGCGTACTACAATGACGAGGTCATCATCCCCGCGCTGCTCTCCCGCGGACTGACGCTGGAGGACGCGCGCAGCTACTGCATCATCGGCTGTGTGGAACCGCAGTGCCCCGGCAAGACCGAGGGCTGGCACGATGCCGCGTTCTTCAATATGTGCCGCGTGATGGAGCTGACGTTCCAAAACGGCATGGACGACGGAGAACTGGTGGGCATCGCGACGGGCGACATCACGCAGATGCGCTCGTATGACGAGGTGCTGGCGGCGTACCAAAAGCAGATGGACTATCTGGTCACGCTGCTGGTCAACGCCGACAACGCGATCGATACCGCGCACGCGGAGCTTTGCCCGCTGCCGTTCGAATCCTCGATGGTCGATGACTGCATCGGCCGCGGGATCCCGCTGCAGCAGGGCGGCGCACATTACAACTTCACCGGCCCGCAGGGCTTCGGTGTGGCCAACGTGGCGGATTCGCTGTATGCGATCGATCAGCTGGTGTTCACACAGCACACGGCGTCGCTTGCCGACTTCAAGGCGGCGATGGAGCATAATTTCGGTGTCGGCTGCGTCGACCCGGCAGACGTCGAGCGTGTGACGGGCGAGATCGTCCGCGCGCTGACCGAAAGCGGGCAGACCGTCGGCAAGGATGAGATCCGGCAGGTGGCGGCACTCGTCGCGTCCAACACCGCGTCGGCCGCCGACCGTGACCGCTATGCGGCGCTGCGCGAGCAGATCGAGGCGCTGCCGAAATACGGCAACGACGAGATCGATGTCGACAGCTACGCCCGCGCAGCGGCTTACACCTACACCCGCTCCGTCGAGAAGCATCAAAACCCGCGCGGCGGCCGGTATCAGGCCGGGCTGTATCCCGTGTCCGCCAACGTGCCGCTGGGCGCGCAGACCGGTGCGACGCCGGACGGCCGCTTGGCGCACACCCCCGTGGCGGACGGTGTTTCGCCCTCGGCGGGCAAGGATACCCATGGCCCGACGGCGGCAGCCTCCTCCGTGGCCCGGCTCGATCACTTCATCGCCTCCAACGGGACGCTTTACAACATGAAGTTCCACCCGTCCGCTTTGGCCGGACGCGCCGGACTGGAGAATTTCGCCGCCCTCGTGCGCACGTATTTCGACAAGAAGGGCAGCCATATGCAGTTCAACGTCGTCAGTCGCGAAACGCTGCTCGACGCGCAGGCGCACCCGGAGAATTACCGTTCCCTCGTCGTGCGTGTGGCCGGGTACAGTGCACTGTTCACCACCCTCTCCCGCTCGCTGCAGGATGACATCATCCGCCGCACCGAACAGGCCGGTTTCTGACGCGGCCGGGAGGACCTATGGAACAGAGCATCCGAAACACGCGCGGCCGCATCGCGGACATCCAGCGCTATTCCATCCATGACGGCCCCGGCATCCGCACGATCGTGTTCCTCAAGGGCTGCCGCTTCCGCTGCCGCTGGTGCTGTAACCCCGAAATGCAGGAGTATGGCATTCAGACCATGACGGTGAACGGCGTGCCCAAGACCGTCGGGCGGGACGTGACCGTCGATGAGGTCATGCGCGAGGTCGTGAAAGACCGCGATTATTACCGCAATTCGGGCGGCGGCATGACCCTCTCCGGCGGGGAATGCCTCAGCCAGCCGGAATTCGCCATCGCCCTTTTGGCGGCGGCGAAGGACGAGGGGCTGGATACCGCCATCGAGACCACCGCCTTCGCGTCTTACGAGGACGTGATCGCCCGCGCGCTGCCGTTTTTGGAC
>JAJXDX010000140.1:4962-6034 GCA_021640185.1 Oscillospiraceae bacterium
TTGGACACCTGTCTGATGGACATCAAGCACATGGATCCGGAAAAGCACCGCGCCTTCATCGGGCAGACGAACGAACTGTGCCTGCAGAATGCGGCAAAGATCGCCCGTGACGCCCGCCGCCTGATCATCCGCGTGCCGACGATCCCGGGCTTCAACGACACGCCCGAGGAGATCGGCGCGATCGCCCGGTTCGCCGCCTCGCTGCCCCGCGTGGAGGAGCTGCATCTGCTGCCCTACCACCGTCTGGGACAGGACAAATACGGCTGGCTTGGCCGGGAGTACACGCTGACCGGAATCTTACCGCCGGAGAACGCGCATATGCAGGAGCTTTTGCGCGTGGTGGAGCAGACCGGCCTGCGCGGGCAGATCGGCGGATGACCCATTCACCCATCCAAAAGGAGTTGGCTGCATGAACATCTATACCCGTGCCGGGGACACCGGCCGCGCCAGCACCTTGACAAGAAGGAACATCCCCAAGGATAGCCCCGTTTTCGCGGTGCTCGGGACGCTGGACGAACTGTCCAGCGCCGTGGGCGTGGCCAAAACGCAGGCACCGCAGCTGACCGAGGTGCTGGAGCAGATCCAGCGCGATCTGATCGGCATATGCGGCGAGCTGGCCGGGGGAGAGAAGTTCGCCAAGCCGGACCGCGTGGCCTGCTTAGAAAAGGCGATCGACGCTGCGGCGGCGCAGACGCCGGAGTTTTCCGGCTTCGTGCTGCCGGGCGGGACGCCCGGCGGAGCGGCACTGGATCTGGCGCGCACGGTCGCGCGGCGCGCCGAGCGCTGCGCCGTGACGGCATCGCAGACCGGCGGCATCACCCGCGAAATGCTCGCGTGGCTCAACCGCCTGTCGGATCTGCTGTATGTCCTTGCCCGGCTGTGCGACCGGGGCGAAACGGACCCGCCGCAGGCGGCGAACGCGGCACCGGCAGCGGCAGACGCGCCCGGACAGACGGCAGCGGTCACGCTGCTGTCGTCCGACGGGTTCTGTGATACGGCGCTGCGGCTGTGCACGCAGGTGCGGCAGTACGCGGCCGAACAGGGCGTGCGCGTCGTCACCGCGGTGTGCGAT
>JAJXDX010000141.1 GCA_021640185.1 Oscillospiraceae bacterium
CTGTTCGATCAGCCGCACGAGAATGCTCCCGGCTCGCGGCTGACCGAGCAGAGATGCCCGTGATCTGCCCCACAGTATGCTTTGACCGCTTTTCTCTATCGCTTGCACGCATCAGGGGTGACCCACCTGAATTTTGCCCGCCCGTGCGGGACAGAACAGAAATGAGAGATCAAAACTATGGGAAAATACATTGCGAAGCGTATCGGCTATATGCTCATCGTCATGGTGATCCTGTCACTGCTGATGTATCTGGTATATGCCATGATCCCGTTCGACCGGGCAAGGACCGAGGCGGATAAGTTCAAGAACACCTACCGCAACGATCCCGAGAAGTTCGAGCAGGTCTATCAGAATTACCGGAAGGAGCTTGGCCTGGATCAGAACGTCATCGTCCGTTATCTCGGCTGGATCGGCGTCGTGCCGATCAACGGCGAATATCAGGGGATCCTTCAAGGCGATTTCGGCTACAGCTATGATTACAGCCGCCCCGCGCAGGAGGTGCTTGCCGAGCCGATGAAGAACACGATCTTCATCAATATTTTCGCCACAGTGCTCGCTCTGGGGATCACGATCCCGCTGGGCATCTTCTGTGCCGTGCATCGCGGCAGCAAACGCGACACGGCGATCCAGGTCGCTACGATCATCGGTTACAGTATCCCGATCTTCATCACGGCGATACTGTTCATCTGGCTGTTCGCCGTGCAGCTCAAGCTGCTGCCGGTGTCCGGCATGAAAACGCCCGGCTCCAACTATACCGGCATCACGAAGATCTTGGACGAACTGAAATATATGCTTTTGCCGCTGATCGTCATGACGTTCTCGTCGCTTGGCGGCATGACGCGCTACGTGCGTGCGTCGATGACCGAGGCGCTGTCCATGGACTGCATCCGCACCGCACGTGCCAAGGGCCTGCGTGAGAAGGTCGTCGTGTACAGCCATGCGTGGCGTAACGCGCTGATCCCGATCATTACGCTGGTGATCGGCTGGTTCATCGGCATCTTCTCCGGTTCGATCATGATCGAGAACATCTTCGGCCTCAACGGCATGGGGCGGATCTATATCAACGCCCTCTCCAATAAGGACTTCGAGGTCGTGCTGCTGCTGCAGATGTTCTATGTCGCGGTCGGACTGATCGGCAACCTCATCATCGATATCGCTTACGGTCTCGCGGATCCCCGTATCCGCGTGAACAAATGACGGGGGGCGCAATGATGGATAAGAAAAACCAAAAGAAAGAGTTCTTCCTCGTGCGCTGGTGCAAGCGGATGTTCCTCGGTTCTTCCCGCGAGCTGACCGTCAGCGACGAGCGGTATGACAGCCCCGGCAAGCTGGCGGTCAAGCGGTTCTTCCGCAAGCCGCTCGCCACCATTGCGGTCATCGTGCTGCTGATGATGTTCGCTTTCGTGTTCATCGGCCCGCTGTTCGCGCCGGTCGATCTGTCTTATATGGAATCTATGCACCCGAACGTCGCGCCGACGCACGGGATGATGGCGATCCCCAGCGCGATGAAGGACGGCACGGCCACGATCTCGTCGCGCGGGACGTTCACGCTCGGTCTGAGCACCGAGGGTAAGCTGTACACGTGGGGCTACTACGGCGGAACGCTGAAAAACAAGCCGCAGACCAATGTCCTCACTATCCCCGAAGAGGCCAAACAGGAAAAGATCCTGTATGCCGCGGCCGGTTCCGACCACTGCGTCGCGATCGGCGAGAGCGGCAAGGTCTATACTTGGGGCCAGTACGATAACGGTCAGTACGGCCACGACGGCTCCATGATCGCCGCCGTGCTCAAGCAGCCGAATGAATTGATCAACGGTAAGATCGATGCCACGAAGGTCAAGCAGCTTGCCGTCGGCGTGCAGGTGACCGCGATCCTGATGGAGGACGGCACGCTGTATGCTTGGGGCAACGATCAGGCGGGCGCGACGAATATGCAGTCCATCCTGTCGGCGATCAAGAAAGACGGTCTGCGCCTGTCGCAGATCGTGTTCACCAACACCGGTCTGTTCGCCGTTTCGACGGAGGGCGAGTTCGTCACCGGCAATAACACGACGTTTGACAGCTACACGGCCAAGGACGAGAACGGTGCGAACCAGATCGTCAAGACGCGCGACTATATCGGCGACCGCAAGATGGTCAGCATGGCGGGCACCGGCGATTCGCTGGCCGTCGTGCTCGACGACGGCGAGATGCTCGTTTTCGGTAAGGCCGGCGAGGCACCGGAGCTGCCGGAAGGGGAGAAGGCCGTTTCCGTTTCCGCCGGTTCGCGTCACTTCACGATGCTGACCGATAAGGGCCGCGTGCTGGCTTGGGGCAACGGTAAGCTTGGGCAGACGAACGTGCCGAAGAAGCTGCAGGCCGAGGGTTCTGTCGATCAGGTGATCTCCAGCGGCTTCCAGAACTATGCGTTCAAGGACGGGAAATTCGTCGGCTCGTGGGGTCTCAAGGGCTATCTGATGGGCACGGACGAAATGGGCCGTGACGTGTTCAACCGCGTGATGAACGGCGGTAAGATGACCATGACGGTCGGCGCGGTGGCGGTCATCGTCGCCACGATCATCGGCGTCATCATCGGCTGTATCTCCGGTTATTTCGGCGGTAAGGTGGATATGCTGCTCATGCGCGTGACCGAGATCTTCGGCGCGATCCCGTTCCTGCCGTTCGCCCTCGTCCTGTCGGCGATCCTGCAATCCAGCGACCTTAACGAGGATATGCGTATATTCATCATCATGCTGATCCTCGGTGTCCTGTCGTGGACGGGTCTGGCCAGACTGATCCGCGGCCAAGTGCTCGCGGAGCGCGAGAAGGAGTTCGTCACCGCCGCCCGTTCCATGGGCGTCAAGGAAAAGCGCATCGCCTTCAAGCACATCCTGCCGAACGTCATCTCCGTCATCCTCGTCAGCGTGACGCTCGATTTCGCGTCCTGTATGCTGACCGAATCTTCGCTTTCCTATCTGGGCTTCGGTGTCCAGCTGCCGCGTCCGACATGGGGCAATATGCTCTATGGCTGCCGCAACGCTACCGTCATCCAGAACTACTGGTGGCGCTGGCTGTTCCCGGCCATCTTCCTGTCCGTGGCGGTCATCTGCATCAACGTGATCGGTGACTCGCTGCGTGACGTGCTTGATCCTAAGTCGGAGGTGGAAAAATAATGCCGCTGCTCGAAGTGAAAAACCTGCGCACCTTCTTCAAGACCCGTAACGGTACGGTCAAGGCCGTCAATGACGTGTCCTATTCCATCGAACGGGGCAAGACCCTCGGCATCGTGGGCGAGTCCGGCTCCGGCAAGAGCGTTTCCGCCATGAGCATCCTGCGTCTGCTGGATGCCAACGGCTATATCGCCGACGGCGAGATCCTGTTCGACGGCAAAGACCTCGTGAATATGCCGATGCAGGAGATGTACCATATCCGCGGCAACCGGATCTCGGTCATCTTCCAAGAGCCGATGACCAGCCTGAACCCCGTATTCTCCGTGCGCAAGCAGCTGTCCGAGCCGTTCATGATCCATCAGGGCATGAGCAAAAAGGAAGCCTATGCCAAGTGCATCGAGATGCTGCGCGCCGTGCAGATCCCGAACCCGGAGGCGGTCGCCAAGCAGTACCCGCACCAGTTGTCCGGCGGTATGCGCCAGCGCGTGATGATCGCGATGGCGTTGGCCTGTAAGCCGGATATCCTGATCGCCGACGAGCCGACGACAGCCCTTGACGTGACGATCCAGGCGCAGATCCTGAAATTGATGAACGATCTGCAGCGCGAGAACGGCACGGCGATCATGTTCATCACGCACGACCTCGGCGTCATCAACGAGATGGCGGACGACGTGGTGGTGATGTATTGCGGGCAGGTCGTGGAGCGCGCACCCGCGCGCCTGATCTTTGCCGATTGCGAAAAGAGCCACCCGTACACCGAAGGGTTGATGTTCTCGATCCCGCGGCTCAATGACGACCGCGCGAAGCTTGATCCGATCCCCGGTGTCGTCCCGCATCCGCTCGATCTGCCGAAGGGCTGCAAGTTCGCGCCGCGCTGCAAGTATTGCACGCAGAAGTGCATCGATGAGGAGCCGCCGCTGATCGACGTTTCGCCGGAGCAGCAGGTGCGCTGCTTCTATCCGTGCAAGGAAGAAAGGAGGAGTGCTGCTCATGGAGAAATTACTGTCGATCGTTAACCTGAAGAAGTATTTCCCGATCCCCAAAAGCAGCATCTTCCAAAAAGAGCGGCTGTATGTTCGCGCTAACGAGGATATCTCCATCGATATCTACAAGGGCGAAACGTTCGGCCTGGTCGGCGAGTCCGGCTGCGGTAAGTCCACCTTGGGCCGCGTGCTGCTGCAGCTTTACGATCAGACGGCGGGCAGCACGATGTACTACGGCCGCACGCTGGAAAGCGTTGCTCCGGCCTACTTGCTGGACACGCTGCGCAAGGCGGAGCATTATATCGAGAAGTACCACAAAGAGAACGCCAGAGCGGAGGCGCTCGTCGAGAAGTGCGACAAGCTGGGCAACGAGGCGACGTTCTTCGACCTTCAGGAGAAGAACCTTGCATTAGCCGAGGCCAAGACCGCGCTGGACAACGTGGTCAAGATCCTTGGCGGCTTTATGGTGCGCGATACGAAAAAGGGTGCGGCGCTGCTGCTTGCCCGGTACGAATGTGCCGTGGCCGAGGCGAAAGTCGCCGGACAGGCGGAAGATCTTTCGCTCAACCGCGATCTGCTCTCCGCCACGCTGGCGGAAAAGCAGGCGCGCGGCGAAAACGTCGGCACGCTGCCGCAGCGCATCGCGAAGCTGGAGGGTCGGATCGAGCGCCTTGAGCATCAGCTCGTCGAGCTGAAGGCAAAGACCGCCGAGGCGATGAGCCGCGTGGACGAGCTGAAAGCGGACTATCGCGACGATGCCGAGTTCATGCGGTATGAAGAGATGCTGGACAAAGGCATCGACCTGTCCCGCCTGAAGCCGGAGGAGATGCGTCTGCTGCGCAAGGATCTGCAGATCATCTTCCAAGATCCGTATTCCTCGCTCAACCCCCGCATGACGATCGGACAGATCATCGAAGAGGGTCTGGTCACGCACAAATTCTTCCGTCCCGGTTCGCCGAAGATGAAGGAATACGTGTTCAAGACCATGCAGGACTGCGGATTGCAGAACTATATGTACAACCGCTATCCGCACCAGTTCTCCGGCGGCCAGCGTCAGCGCATCTGCATCGCGCGCTCGCTGGCGGTCAAGCCGAAGTTCGTGGTGTGTGACGAGTGCGTGTCGGCACTGGATGTGTCCATCCAGTCGCAGATCATCAACCTGCTGCTGGATCTGAAAGAGCAGGAAGGGCTGACCTACCTGTTCATCTCGCACAACCTATCGGTCGTGCGGTACATCTCCGACCGCATCGGCGTGATGTATCTGGGCAACATGGTCGAGGTCGCGCCGACGGACGTGATCTTTAAGGATCCGCGGCATCCGTACACGATCGCGCTGCTCAGCTCGATCCCGACGACGGACCCGGAGAGCCTGACTAAGGAGCATATCATCCTTGAAGGCAACATCCCCAGCCCGATCAAGCCGCCGTCCGGCTGCAAGTTCCACACCCGCTGCTTCATGGCCTGCGACAAGTGCAAGCGCGTTCCGCCGCCCTTGGTCGAGGTCGAGCCGGGTCACTTCGTGGCCTGCCACAATCTGGAGCGTAAGCTGGACGACGAAGGGAACTACCTGTTCGATGTGGCGACGACGCGCATGAACACCCGCGGCGAGCAGCAGTGATCATTGGCTGCGCGGGCATCTGAGCGTAGCAGAAAAACAGAAAAGCGGCCGCCCGGTCTATCCGGACGGCCGCTTGCCGCACCCCGACGAAAGGAAGATGACCGATGCTTTGGAGAAAACGGCTGAAGCCCGACGATCCCGAAAAACGGGAAAAGCTGCAGGAGGAATTGCGGCAGGAGGGCGGGCTGGAAAAGCACGATGTTCTGGCGATGATCTTGGCGGCGCTGTTGGTGCTGGTCCCGGCGGCGCTGATCGTTCTGC
>JAJXDX010000142.1:0-1526 GCA_021640185.1 Oscillospiraceae bacterium
GTGTATAATGATAACCATAGAAGATCGGCGCCGACAGGCGACCGCAAAACGGGGGAACGACCATGGCCAAAAAAGCACCGTCGAAATATCAGGAGATCGTCGACGATCTGACCGAACGGATGCAGACCGGACGGTATCACGAGCATGACCGTCTGCCCACCGAGATGGAACTTGCCGAGGAATACGGCGTCAGCCGGCCGACCGTCGTCAAGGCGATGGAATTTCTGCGCAATGCCGGACTGGTCTACCGGATCCAAGGCAAGGGGACGTTCGCTGCAGGCGGCGCAGGCAATGCGCGGGCCAAGATCATCTCGGTCGTGCTGCCGTTCGCACAGTATCGCGATGCCGCACGTCTCGACGAAACGAACATCCTCAAGGGCATTGAGCGGCGGCTCAGCCAGCGCGGCTATTACACGATGCTGCATTACTGTAAAGATAACGGCGAGGATTTTCTGCGCGTCATCGGCGAAGCACGCGCTGCGGTCAGCGTCGGCATCATCGCCTACGTCGCCAAGGACCTGATGAAATGCCCGGACATCTACGGCCTGTTCTCCACCGACCATCCGATGGTGCTGATCGATCAGCCGATCATCGGCTCGCCCCTGCCGTGTGTACGGTCGGATAACGTGTCCGGCGGCGAATTGGCCGTGCAGCACCTGCGCGAATGCGGCTATCCGGTCATCTGCTTTTTGTCCGATGTCAATATCTCGTTCAACGAATCGGTGCGCGAGCGCTACGTCGGCTTTTGTGAGGAGATCCGCGAAAGCAGCGGCCGCTTCACCTATTGCCACCGCCTGCTCGGCTCGGAGCAGGAAGCTCCCCTTGCGATCGAGCAGACGCTGCGCCAGCTCGTGCGCGACTACCCGAACAAGCGGATCGGTCTGTTCTGCACGGGCGACTATTTCGCCCGCCGCGTGTACCGGACGTGCCGCGATCTCGGGCTGAGCGTGCCGGAACAGATCGGCATCGTCGGCTTCGACGGTCTGGGGCTGCCCCTGTCCGGCGAACGTCGGCTGACCACCGTCGCACAGGATTTTTACCAGATCGGCAAGCTGGCCGCCGAGGCCAGCATCTGCCAGTTGGAAACGCCGCATCAGATGCAGGACACGGTCAAAGCCAAGGTCACGCTCGTGCCCGGCGATACCACCGCCCCCGAGGGGGCCGTCCTACCGGAAAAGAAAGGATAAACACGATGGATCTCTCCTCTGTTCTCGGCCCCGGCTTCGACCGGGAGCTGCTCTCTCTGCCGCAGACGGGCGACGGCCTGTTCGTTGCCGGGCAAAACGGCGTATCCGGCGTGTGGGCGCCGCGCGACCGCAAGGCGGAATTCGCCGCCGTCGGCGACCGGGTGCTGTGCCGCGTCGGCGCCCTGTCCGGCCGCCCGGCCTATTATCCGCTGCACCCGGCTGCGATCGAACGGCCCGTGCAGGCCGTGCTGATGGACCTTGACGGCACCAGCGTCCATTCGGAATGGTTCTGGATGTGGATCATCGAGCGCACGGTCGCCGCGCTGATCGGGCGCGACG
>JAJXDX010000142.1:1626-5999 GCA_021640185.1 Oscillospiraceae bacterium
CTCAAGGGCGCGGGGCTCAAGATCGGCCTCGTCACCAGCGGCCTGACCGAAAAGGCGATGCCGGAGATCATGTCGGCGTTCTCTACCCTCGGCATGGGCGACCCGCGCGATTTTTACGACGCGATCATCTCGGCCGGGACGGCGCTCGGCCCCGGCGCGGTCGGCACGATGGGCGAGCTGGAAGCAAAGCCGCACCCGTGGCTGTATGCCGAAACGGCCATCGTCGGTCTGGGGCTCGATCCGGAAAAGGGCCGCGCCGTCGTGCTGGAGGATTCGTCCGCCGGCGTGGTGGCGGCACGGCTGGCCGGGTATCCGTGCATCGGCATGGAGGGCGGCAACATCCGCCAAAGCGGCGTTTCCTGCCTGTGCACCGCCATGTGCGCCGATCTGACGGATGCACTTTTGCTGATCCTTGGCTGATCCGCCCCGCTCCCCGGCAAAACGCAAGACGCAAAAAGCCCGGCTGTATTTTACAGCCGGGCTTTCCTTTTGCCTTTGTCTTATTTCAAAAATCCGCTCACGATCTGCTCCTCGGCTTCCTTTTCGGTCAGCCCGAGGGTCATCAGCTTGATCAGCTGCTCGCCGGCGATCTTGCCGATCGCCGCCTCGTGGATCAGCGCAGCATCCAAGTCGTTGGCCGTCAGCTCCGGGATGGCGCTGACGTGCGCGCGGTCCATGATGATCGCATCGCATTCGGTGTGGCCGTTGCAGCGGGCATTGCCGTTGATGCAGGAGCGGAACACCTGCCGGCTCTCGTCCTTCGCCACGGAACGGGACACCACGTCCGCGCTGCAATCCGCACCGTCCATGTCCACGGTGAAGTCCGTTTCGGCGTGCTGTCTGCCGTGAGTCATGATCTTCTCGCGGATGATCAGCCGCGCCCGGTCGCCAAGCTTCGCCTTCGTCACGCGCACCGTGGAGCTGATGCCGCGGATCTGCGTCATCTCCATCTCCATGGACGCATCCTCCGCCAGCTCCGCCACGGTCGTGGGGTTCATGACGTTCGTCCCGTTGCCGTCGCCCTCGCCGTAGTGCTTCTCCACATACCGCACGTGCGCCCCGCGCGCAAGGTGGAAGGTGTGGATCCCGTCGTGGCGGGACTCGTCGTCCCCGGCATTGTGGATGCCGCACCCGGCCACGATCACCACATCAGCCCCTTCACCGACATAAAAGTCGTTATACACCAGATCCTTCAGCCCGGACCGGCTGAGCACCACCGGGATGTGCACGCTCTCGTTCTTCGTGCCCGGCGCGATGATGATGTCGATGCCGGGCTTGTCGGCCTTGGTCACGATATCGATATGCTCGGTCACGTTGCGCCCGGCCGCCTGCCCGTTGGCGCGGATATTGTAAGCGCCCTGCGGCACGTCGTGCAGCCCGGTGATCTGCTCCAGCAGATCGCGCTCGATCTTGTCCATGCTCATCGTATCCTCCTATCGTCTGCGCCGCTCACAGCTTGTCCGTCAGCACGGAGCAGGGCGCGCTGCCGGACAGCAGCTCGGGCAGCACCTCGTCGCGGCTGCCGTCGGCACGGATCTGCCCGTCGGCCAGCACGATCACCCGGTCGGCGATGCGCAAAATGCGCTCCTGATGCGAGATGATCAGGATCGATCCGCCCAATTTCTCGTGCATCTTCTCGAACACGGCGATCAGGTTGCCGAAGCTCCACAGGTCGATGCCCGCCTCCGGCTCGTCAAAGATCGACAATTTCGTTCCGCGCGCCAGGATCATCGCGATCTCGATGCGTTTGAGTTCGCCGCCGGACAGGCTCGCATTCAGCTCCCGGTGGACATACTCCCGCGCGCACAGCCCCACCTCGGACAGGTATGCACACGCCTCGGATACGGTCAGCTTGCGCCCCGCAGCCAGCGCGATCAGATCGTGCACGGTCAGCCCCTTAAAGCGCACCGGCTGCTGGAAGGCAAAGCTGATGCCCATGCGTGACCGCTCGGTGTTGGAACGCTCGGTGATGTCCTCGCCATCCAAAAAGATCTGCCCGGCGGTCGGCCGGATGATCCCGGCGATCATTTTCGCCAGCGTGGATTTGCCGCCGCCGTTCGGGCCGGTGATCGCCACGAACCGCTCGTCGACCTTCAGCGAGATATCGCGCAGGATCTCCCGCTCGGCACTGTCGGTGTCAACGGTATAGGATACGTTTTTCAACTCCAGCATGGAAAGGTTCTCCTTTATCGGTCATTCGACGGGGGCCGTCGTGACCTCGATCTCGTATTTCACATTTTCCAGCGCATCGTCGGTCACGCTCACGTGCTCCGGCGAAAGATAGAAAGTATATCCATTATTGCCGTTCGCCGGGATAGTATACGCCTTATCGATCTTCGCCGTATATCCGCGCGCGATCTGCCGGTCGGTGTCCTCCGAGGTCAGCGTCACCAGCAGGCTCTGCATATGCAGTTCCTCGTCGCTGCCGTTGCCGAGGGTCATGCGCACGCAAAGGTAGCCGCCCTTCGTGTAATACATCTCGTTGACCACGGCATTGACCCCGTCGGCCGACAGCTCCGGCTGCACCTCATCGTTGAGGTAATGCGCAGACCCGTCCGCGATCTCGAAGCGCTCGGCGCGCGCGCCGTCGATCAGCTGCACCGCCAGCGCCGCCACGCACACGATCACCACGAAGGCCAGCACCCCGACTAAGATCAGCGTATCCTTGCGGCCCGTTTTGGCCGCGCCGCTGCGTTTTTGCTCGGCCGAGGCACGGCGCTCCTGCCGCATCTGCTCCCGCTGCCGGGCACGCTCCGCCTTCTCGTCCGCCCGGATCTCCTCCCGGCTGCGGGAACGCCCAAAGATCTCGGGATCCTCGCCGTTCAGGGGCCCCTGCACCGGCGCGTTCAGTTTTTCTTTATCGTTCATGGTCCTGCCCTCACGTTTCTTTTTTCGCCCGAAAACGGAGCGGTATCGTTTCTATTTTACACGATATCCGTCGTTTTGTAAAGTTTTTTCCCAAAAAAACGACGTGTCCGCCGACTGCGCCTTGCATTTTCCGCCGCAGTATGATAAAATAGCGCTGTTGCCGCTTTCCGGCACCGCACGCGGGCGTGGCGGAATGGCAGACGCGCCGGTCTTAGGAGCCGGTGGGTGACCGTGTGGGTTCAAGTCCCACCGCCCGCACCAATGATCGGCAAGCATCATCAGATGCTTGCCGATCATTACCTTTTCACTATTCACTATTCTCTCTTCACTTCTTCCCTTGCCGATCATTGGAAAGTAATAAGTCATAGTGAATAGGGAAAAGGTATCCACATCGAACGCACACAGCAGATCTCGCCCCCGGAGATGATCAAAATGAACTGTGCCCTTGCCGCCGTCGGCTTTATCGACGGAAACCTCGCATATAACCAAGCCGTCATCATCGACACCATCAAAAGCTGCGCCGGCAAAGCGGACGTCGTCATCTTCGGCGAAGCTTTCCTGCAAGGCTTCCACGCCATGAATCTTTCCGTCGAGCACGACACGGCGGTGGCCGTTTCCCGCAGCGATCCCGCCATCCAAAAGATCTGCCGCGCGGCAGAGGAATACGCCGTCGCCGTGTCCTTCGGTTTCCTCGAAAAGGACGGCGACGCCTTTTTCAGTTCACAGATGACCGTCGACCGAAACGGCCGCCCGATCGATCTGTACCGCCGCGTATCTCCGGGCTGGAAAGAACCGTTCGCCGGTAAGGCCTACCGCGAAGGCGGCGCCTTCCACGCGTTCTCTTTCCTCGGCAAAACCGTCGCCGTCGGCCTGTGCGGCGATCTCTGGTATGACGAAAACATCGCCCGCCTGAACGAACTGCGCCCGGACATCGTCTGGTGGCCCGTCTACACCGATTACGGCACCGCGGAATGGAACGCCGCCGCAAAGCACGAATACGCCGCGCAGGCCGCCAAGATCGACGCGCCCGTTCTTTATGTCAACGCCGTATGCATCGGCGCGCCCGTCGATCGCGAGGCTGCCAAAGGCGGTGCCGCTCTGTTCGATCAAGGCACCATCAAAAATGAACTGCCGGCCGGCAACGCCGGCATCCTCATCGTCGTGATCTAGCCAGCGGATGGGATCGTCGGCCGATCCGACCGTTGCGGGATCACCCCGTTTGCCGTCGCTTTTCGAGAGATCATATGGGGAACAGCTCCGTTGCCGGCGGGGCTGTTTTCTTTTTGGGGGCGCGACGATCCGGACATACCGTGGGACGTTTCGGCGGCGACGAAGGCCGATGTGCGCCCGACCTCGTGCTGCACACGCACGGGAACACATATCCGTGCCGTCACTTCGACGCAGACGTGCTGCCGGAGACGTAGACGTGCTCGGACCTCTGGTTTGACTACTTTTTTCGACTTTTTTCGCGCAGTCTACAGATCTGTTCGATCAGTACAAAATAC
>JAJXDX010000143.1 GCA_021640185.1 Oscillospiraceae bacterium
GTTCTGCGCCGCAGCGTTCGCCGATGCGGCGCGCCGAACCGCCGCCATACACACGAAAAGGCCCCGCCTTGCGGCGGGGCCTTTTCGTTGAGGGGTGTTTTGAGGAGGATAAAGTGTACCCGGGATCGTTTTGATCGGTGAGGATCGCGGTTGCGGCTCCGCATCCTCCCGAGTACAAGCATAGTATAGCGGATAAATTTGTCCGAAGTGTGACCAGATCATGAATAATCGGAAAGGAGTTTGTGAACAATGCCGGTCGGCCGTTCATCTTCACCCTTTTCCGTTCGCTTTGGCGTACCAGTCGTTCTTCTCCACCGGGCGGATCTCCTCGAAAGCGTCGATGGTCATGTCGTCATAGATGACCGCCTTGATCACCGCCGCGGCATAGTCCAGATCGTAATATACGGCGCTGCCCCATTTGCCGTGCGGCGGATCCATCAAGAATTCATAGCGCGGGATGCGCATCTGCACGAACGACGGCTGCTTAAGCAGCACGTTCACAGCCAAGGACGCCATATCGCCATAGGTCAGCGACGTTTCGATGCACGGCAGCGCGGTCTTGATCAGCGACAGGCAGCGGCTTTTCGGCATGGTCTTTGCCGCGGTGAACAGCTGCTCCAGCACGTAGCGCTGCCGGTCGGTGCGGCCGAAATCGTCGCTGCCGCCCCATGTGTTGCGCACATAACGGATGCGGGAATACGCCACGGCCTGCACGCCGTTCACATGCTGCGTGCCGGACTTCGTCAGGTAATAGTCCTTCGGATCGACGCCCAGTCCGGCGCAGATCTCGCCGATATAAAAGTTGATCGTCGGGCGCTTCGGGCCAAGGTCGGCGATCTCCTCATCGGTCAGCGTGATGTCCACGCCGCCCAGCGCATCGATGATCTTGGCCAGCCCGAAAAAGTTCACCGTTACATAATCGGAAATATCCGTGCCGAAATTCTGGTTGATCGCGCGGATCGACTGCGCCGCGCCGCGCTGGTACACGGCGTTGATCTTGCCAAAGCTCGTTTTGCCGTTTTTCTCGATCCGCACCAATGAATCGCGCATGATCGACAGCAGCTTCACCTGCTTCGTTTCCGTGTTGACGCTGACGATCATGATGCAGTCCGACAGGCCGGAAAAGCTGTCCGGCTCGCGCGTGTCGATGCCGAACAGCGCGATGTTCACGATCTTTTTGTCAAAGGTGCGCTCGTAGCCCAGGTCTTCCGAGGTGTGCGAGTCGAGCGGCGCATAGCGATAGCGCGGCATGACCAGCGACACCACGCCCACCACGGCCAAAGCGACCAGCACCACCATCGTGATCAGCAGCAGCCACGCCCGCAGCTGCCGCATACGGCGGCGGTGCTTCGCCTGTTTTTTCGTCATTGCCAAGGGAAATCATTCTTCCCTTCCGGCGGCCGGCTTCTCCGCAGACGGGCCGGAGCGCAGCGCCTGTCTGGCCTGCCGCACCTGCGACATCTGCATGGCCAGCGTTTCCTCGGTGCGGCGCAGCAGATCGTCGGTGAACTCCTGCGCGCTCTTGCGCATCTCGCGGGCGCGCTTGTGGGTCTGCGCTTGGATCTCGTTCGCCTTTTCCTGCGCCTGCGTCACGATCTCCTCGTGCGAGAGGATCTGGTTGCGGCGATCCTCGGCATTGCGGATGATCGATTCCGCCTCCTGCTTGGCGGTGCTGATGATATCCGCGCGGTCCTTCACGATCGCGCGCGCTTGGCGCACCTCGGCCGGGATGTTGCCGCGCAGCCGGTCGAGCAGCTTGCGGATCTGCTCCACGTCTACCACGCCCTTGCCGCCGGACAGCGGCATGGCCCACGCCGAATCGAGCAGATCGTCGATCTGCTGCAGGATGTCTTCCACATTCGCGTTCATCGTCAGACAGTCCTTTCCTGGATCTTTTTCATGATATCCGGGATGATGCAGCCCGGAACGAAATCGGTGATGTCCCCACCGTAACCCGCCACCTGCTTGACCAGACTGGAGGACAGATACAGGTGCTCCGGCGCGGTGGTCAAAAACACCGTTTCGGCTGCAGGATCTAATTTGCGGTTGGTCAGCGCCATTTGGAACTCGTATTCAAAATCGGACATCGCCCGCAGTCCCTTAACGATCACGTCGGCGCCGCGCAGCCGGACATAGTCGGCCAGCAGCCCGTCATAACCGTCGACCGTCACGCGGTCGAGCTTTTCCTCGGCCACGGCGCGCGACAGCAGATCGATGCGCTCCTCGCGCGAGAACAGCGGCTGCTTGGCCGCGTTGGTCATCACCACCACGATCACGCGGTCGAACAACCCGGCAGCGCGGCGCACGATGTCCAAATGGCCCAGCGTGACCGGATCGAAACTGCCGGGGCAAACGGCGATCTTCATCGTTGCTCCTCCTCCCGCCAGCGGTAGAACCACAGGTGCACACGCCCGTAGCGGCGCATCCGGTCAAGGCCGAACGCGCCCACCTGTTCGGGCATTTCCTCGCCCTCGTCGCTCTCGCACACGATCAGGCCGCCCGGCCGCATATGCGGCACGACCTGCTCCAGCGCCGGGCGGAGCAGCCCGGACGCATACGGCGGATCGAGGAAAACGATATCGAACTTCTCCTTCGGGCGCTGCAGATAACTCATCGCGTCGGTCGAGATGACCTGCGCGGCGGACGAGAGCCCCGCCCGCTGCAGGTTCTGCCGGATGATCGGCACGGCCGCCGTTTCGCGGTCGACGAAGATGCAGCCGGCCGCACCGCGGCTGAGCGCCTCGATGCCCAGTTGACCGCTCCCCGCGAAGAGGTCGAGCACCTGCCGTCCCTCGATCTCGAACTGGATCGCGGAGAACAGCCCTTCCTTCACTTTTTCGGCCGTGGGGCGCGTCCCCATGCCGGGCAGCGTTTCCAAGCGGCAGCCGCGCGCCGTTCCCGTGATCACTCGCATAAGGTCTTTCCTTTCCGGCTCCCGCCGCGGCGTTCAGTCGATCGCGCCGTGGCCGAAGGCGTACTGCGTGCGGCTGTCGAACGTTTCGCCCGGCCGCAGCACGACGCTGGGAAACGACGGCTGATGCACGCTGTCGGGATAATGCTGCGTTTCCAAACAGAAGCCGTAGTGCTTCTGCCAGCGCACGCCCTGCTTGCCCTCCGCCTCGTCAAGGAAGTTGCCGGTATACACCTGCACGCCCGGCTGATCGGTCAGGCAGGTCATCCGAATATCGGTCTTCGGGCAATAGGCCACGGCAGCCTCGCGCAGCGTGCCCGCCTCGCCGTCGATCACAAAGTTGTGGTCGACGCCCCCGGCGATCCGCACCTGCGGGTCGTCGGCCAGCGCGCCGTCGCGGATCGGCTTCGCCTGTGTGAAGTCCAGCGCCGTGCCCGCCACGGGCCGGATCTCGCCCGTCGGCAGCATCCGCTCGTCGATCGGCGTGAAATGCGACGCATCCAGCCGCAGCAGCGTGTCCAGCACGTCGCCGCCGGTGCAGCCGCCGATGTTGAAATAGGTATGGTTCGTCAGGTTGAGCACGGTAGGCTTGTCCGTTTTGGCCTGATAATGCAGCGTGACCGCATCGTCCGCGCTAAGGGAGAACGTCACGCTGAGCGACAGCGTGCCGGGATACCCCTCCTGCCCGTTCGGGCTGATTATGGAAAAGCGCACGCTCGGCTCGTCAGACGCGGAAACGACGTCCACCAGCCACAGCTTGCGGTCGAACCCGACCGCACCGCCGTGCAGATGCACGTTGCGGCTTTTTTCGTTGCAGACCAGCGTATAGTCCTTGCCGTCGAGCGTGAACGCCCCATCGGCGATGCGGTTGGCATAACGGCCGACCGTCGCGCCGATGTAGCTGCCGTTCGCGTTCTCGTACCCTTCGATCCGGTCATAGCCGAGCACGACGTCATGGCCGTCATAGACCAGCGACTGGATCGTTGCCCCAAGATCAAGGATGGACAGCGCCGTCCCGCTGCGGTTCTTCATCGTTACGCGCTGTACGGTACGCCCGTCGGCAAGCTTGCCGAAAGGCCGGATCGAGACTGACATGATGATCCCTCCAAAAAACAGCCGGATCGGCTCCGGCAATGATCTCGTCTTTCATCGCCGTCACCGGCGTGTCCTTTTATTATGCCATAGATCGCAGCCGAACGCAAGTGTTTTGTGCGATTTTGTTCGGATCTGAGCAAAAGTCTTGCTTATGTCCGTGCAACGGCATCGAACGCCTCGCGCACGGTGCGTGCGGCAACGATCTCGATGTCCGTCCGTTTGGCCAGCTGCACGGCATTGTGGTACGGCAGCACCACGCGGCGGAAGCCCATGCGCGCCGCCTCGCCCACGCGCAGCTCCGCATTGGATACCGCGCGCAGCTCGCCGGTCAATCCGACCTCGCCGAAGGCCAGCAGATCGTCCGGGATCACGGCATCCTTCAGCCCGGAGATCAGCGCCAGCGCCACCGGCAGGTCGACCGCCGGTTCGTCCAGCCACAGCCCACCGACGACGTTGACATACACGTCCAGCGTCGAAAAGAAGTATCCGGCCCGTTTTTCCAGCACCGCCAAGATCAGCGACAGCCGGTTGTAGTCGAACCCGGTCGCCATACGCCGCGGATTGCCGAACCCGGTGGGCGACACCAGCCCCTGCACCTCGGCCAGCATCGGGCGCGTGCCTTCGATCGTACACGCGACGCACGCGCCGCTGACGTTCTGCGGCCGGCCGGCCAGCAGCATCTCGGAGGGGTTGTCCACCTCGACCAGACCCCGGTCGCCCATCTCGAACACGCCGACCTCGTTGGTCGAGCCGTAGCGGTTCTTCACGCACCGCAGCAGACGGTAGCTGGAGTGGCGGTCGCCCTCGAAATACAGCACACAGTCGACGATGTGCTCCATCACCTTCGGCCCGGCGATCGCGCCGTCCTTGTTGACGTGGCCGACGATGAACACCGGCACGTCCATGCGCTTGGCACAGCGCATGATGGCGGCGGTGCATTCGCGCACCTGCGTCACGCTGCCGGAGGCGGAGGACACGGCGGCATAGTTCATCGTTTGGATCGAATCGACGATCACGATGTCCGGTTCGGTCTGCTGCATGGCGGCCAGCACCGTGTCCAGATCGTTCTCGCACAAAATGTAAAGCTCGTCCGGCGCAACGTGCAGCCGATCCGCCCGCAGCTTGATCTGCCCTTCGGATTCCTCGCCGGAAACATACAGGATGCGCAGCGTCTGGCCCAGATGCGCGCAGATCTGCAGCAGCAGCGTCGATTTGCCGATGCCGGGATCTCCGCCGATCAGCATCAGCCCGCCGCGCACGATGCCGCCGCCCAGCACCCGGTCAAGCTCCCGCAGCCCGGTGTGATAGCGCTGCTGCGTGTCCTGCCGGACGGCGGTCAGCTTCATCGCCGTCGCGCGGCGCGGCGCGCCGCCGCCTGCCGCGGCCGGGGCCGCCGGCGTGACGATCTCCTCCTCCATGGTGTTCCACGCCCCGCACGACGGGCAGCGCCCCACCCATTTGAGCGACTGCGCGCCGCACTCCGTGCAGATGAACGCGGTCTTGGTCTTGCCTGCCATGGTGCGCCTCCTTTGCTCGTCCGTGCGTCACGGCTCCGCCGCATAGGCGACGAAGCCGAACGCGATCGCCGCCGCCATGCGCTGCCGGTAGTCCGGGCGGCACAGCAGCGCACATTCCTCCGGGTTGGATAAAAACCCGCATTCCACCAATACGGCGGGCGTCTGCGTGTGATAGAGCAGATAGATCCCGTCCGTCGCTTTTTTCAGTTCGCGGCGGTTGTCCGGCTGGACGCCGGACACGATGCTTTGGCGGATATGCTCCGCCAGCCGCGCCCCGTCCGGATGATTGCCGGAATAGAACATCTGCGCGCCACGGTATTTCGACACGGAAAAATGGTTGGCGTGCACCGAGAGGACGGCCTCCGCCTCACGGTACAGCGCCAAACGCTTCTGCATATCGCTGACTTTTTTCTGCCGCGCGCCCACCGCGTCCGCGTCGTGGATGGAC
>JAJXDX010000144.1 GCA_021640185.1 Oscillospiraceae bacterium
TTTGTGCATTTTATCTGGTGGACGATTTGCTCGCTTGCGCCGATTATTGCGGCATTTTTGCCGGTCTTCGTTTTCGGCGGGCTGACCTAACGTCCCGCACGCGCCGAAATACGTCCGCGGATCGCATTTTCGCAGCGCCCTGCATCGATCTGTCGGCGGGCACTGCCCGCCGCGTCCAAACACTTCCACATTGCAGCTGTTGCGATCGACTTTGGCGCGGATCTTATCCGCCTGTTCTAACGCCATGCTTTTACTAAGGCGCGTCTAAGGCGCGTCCAGCGCGCTAACGCTTTGCGCCGCCCTGCATCGATTTGTCCGCGGACACTGTCCGCACGACGTTTACCGGCGTGCCGCGCAAAAACTGCCGCAGGTTATCGGTCACGATGCCCAACAGCCGCTGCCGCGTCGTCAGCGGTGCCCACGCCACGTGCGGCGTGATCACGCAATTCGGCGCATGGAGCAGCGGACAGTCGGCCGCCATCGGCTCCGTTTCCAGCACGTCCACCGCCGCGCCGGACAGCTGCCCGCTCTCCAGCGCGCGGCACAGCGCCGCCTCGTCCACGATCGGTCCGCGCGCGGTGTTGATCAGCAGCGCGCCGTGCTTGCACAGCGCAAAGGCCGCATCGTCCAGCAGCCCGCGCGTCTGCGGCGTCAGCGGACAGTGCAGCGAGAGGATGTCCGCCTGCGCCAGCAACTGCTGCAGGGAAACGAACGTCACGTCCGTATCCGTGCCGGGCGTGCGCGTGTGGACGAGCACCGTCAGCCCGAACGCCCGCGCGATGCGCGCCACGGCGCGCCCGATGTGGCCGTAACCGATCAGACCGATCGTTTTGCCGCACACCTCATCTGCGGCGAAAACGAAGGGCGAGAACGTCGTGCTGTTCACCCAACCGCCGTCGTGGACGAAACGGTCATACTCCGCCACATGGCTGTAGCGATCCAAGATCAGCGCCCAGACGTGCTGCGCCACCGCCTCGGTGGAATAGCTGCCCGCGTTGCACACCGTGATGCCCCGCGCAGCCGTATACGCCAGATCGACGTTGTCGTACCCGGTCGCGAACAGGCCGATGAACCGCACCCGTTCGGCCAGGCGCAGCGTGTCTGCGTTCATTTTCATTTTGTTGCAAAGGATCGCGTCCGCCCCGGCCAGCCGCTGCGGCAGCTCCTCCGGTGCGGTGTGCGGATACACGGTCAGTTCGCCCAGCTCGCGCAAACTGTCCAGCGGCAGATCGCCGCGGGTCACCGTGTCCGCGTCCGGTATCACGATATGCATGGTATCCCCTCCCGTCACGGCTCGCGCCCGGTCAGATAGCCGATCGCCCGCTCGATCGAATCGCGCGAATTGCCCCAGTCCTCGTTGTTCCCGGCGTTGCGGTAGTCGTACATCTCGCAAAAATGGTGCACGTCCGCGCGCAGCTCGGTCAGATAGCCCTGCGCCAGCTTTGCGGCCGCCTTGGCGAAATCGGACTGGTCCTTCTTGCCGATCGCATCCCCGGCGGCATCCAGCAATGCCGAAAAATGCGGCAGACACAGGCAGGGCTGCCGCTCGAACAAGGCGCGGAAATCGCGCTGCCCTTCCCACGTGCGGCAGACGGTGGCCAGCATCTTTTCCATCGCGCTGTCCACCTCGGCACAGACGAAGCAGCTTTCCCCCATGCGGCCGGCGGACTTGCCCTGCCGCTTGGCGGTGCGGCCGATCGGCAGCGGCCCGCCGAAGATCCGCTTGTCCACCTCGGCCAGATGGCTCTCCATCATCAGTGCGACGCTCAGGCGGTTGCGGCGGCGCAGCATCATGCGATAGTGATCGATGCAGAAGCCCTGCCGGTTCGTTTCGATCCGGATGTCCGGCTCCATCATCGCCGCCCCGGTGATGTATTCCACCGCACGGCTCTCCAGCTTGTCACGCAGGCGGCAGACCGGGCAGCCGTCGCCTTCCTCGAACACTTCGGTCACCGGGATATTCGTGATGTCGTAACGCATGGGGGCAACTCCTTTCGTTTAGGCGCGGATCCGCTGCACGGCGGTCGTGCGCCCCGTGCGGTCGTCCAGCGTGAACAGCACGCCGTCCATGGCACATTCGCCCTCGGCGGCAGCAAAACGCACCGGCAGCTTCGTGCGCATCTTGCGCACGGCCAGCGCGGGATCGACCCCCAGGCACGACTGCACGGGGCCGGTCATCCCGACGTCGGTGATGTAGCCCGTCCCGCCGGGCAGGATCTGCTCATCCGCCGTGGCGACGTGCGTATGCGTGCCGAACAAGGCGGAGATGCGCCCGTCGGCATAAAAGCCCAGCCCGCGCTTTTCGGCCGTGGCCTCGGCATGGAAGTCGACGATGCAGAAGCGCGGATCGCCCGCCTCGGCCAGCAGGCGGTCGAGCGCGTCGAAGGGCGACTCCAGCGCCTCCATGTACACCGTCCCCAGCAGCGAGATCACCGTCACTTGGAACCGGCCGCGGTCGATCACGGTCATCCCGCGCCCCGGCGTGCCGTGCGGCATATTCGCCGGGCGCAGCAAAAACGGATCGTCCTCCAGCCGATCGAAGATCTCGTGCCGGCGGAAGGTGTGGTTGCCGCCGGTCACCACGTCCGCACCGGCAGCATACAGCGCCTCCACGGAGCCGGGCAGCATCCCGTTGCCGTCGGCGGAGTTCTCGCCGTTGACGATGCACACGTCCGCCGCCGTTTCGCGCTTGATGCGCGGCAGCACCCGCTGCAGATGGCGGCAGCCGATACCGGCGACCACGTCGCCGATGCACAGGACGTTCATGTTCTTCTCCCTTCGGACAGAGGGACCGGATAAAGGCGGCTCGCGTCCTTATCCGGTCCCCCACCGTTCATTTTTTATTCGACGGAAACGATATAGTAATATACGGGCTGTCCGCCGTTGACCAGCGAAACGTCCACGTCCTCGCCCAGCTTCGTGCGCACGCTCTCGCACACGCGCTCGGCTTCCTCGACGGGAACGTCGCTGCCGTGGATGACGGTCACGAAATTGACCTCACGTCCCGCGGCATGGCGGCCGGACACCAGCGTTTTGACCAGCTTCGGCAGCGCGTGCTCCAGCGAGGTGTCGACGAAGCTGAGCTTGCCGTTCTCCAGCGCCAGGATCTCGCCTTCCTTGATCTTGCGGCCTTCAAAATCGCTGTCGCGCGCGGCGAAGGTCACCGAACCGGTGGTCACGTTCTCGGCGGCGCGCTGCATGGCGACCAGATTGTCCTCCACCCCGGCATCGGCATCGAAGGCTAGCATCGCGGCGATACCCTGCGGCACGCTGCGCGTCGGCAGCACGCAGACACGACGGTCGGCCAGCGGCACGGCCTGCTCGGCAGCCAAGATGATGTTTTTGTTGTTCGGCAGCACATACACGGTCTTGGCCGGTGTGGCCTCGATCGCCTGCAGGATGTCGTCGGTCGACGGGTTCATCGTCTGCCCGCCGGACACGACCCGGTCACAGGACAGGTCGTCGCGGAACAACGCCCGCAGCCCGTCGCCCGCCGCCACCGCGACGAAACCGAACTCGTTCTCCGGCTCGGCGCGCTGCGGGACCGGCTCGGCCGCGGCGGCGTTCTCTTCCTCCACCCAGCCCGCGTTCTCGTGCTGGATGCGCATATTCTCCACCTTGACGGTTTCGAACTGCCCGAATTTCAGCGCTTCTTCCAGCGCCTTGCCCGGGTGGTTCGTATGCACGTGTACCTTGATGATCTCGTCGTCATCCACCACGACCACGCAGTCGCCGATGCTCTCCAGATAGGCGCGCAGCGCCAGCGGATCGCGGTCGCACCCCTTGGCGCGGCCGACGATGAACTCGGTGCAGTAGGTGAACTTGATGTCCTGCTCGAAGGAGGCGACGGCGTTCTTCTTTTGCACCGCCGCAGCGGCAGGCTCGCTGCCGCCGACGACCTCGCCGCCCTTGAACACGTCCAGCATCGCGCCCATGATGATGCACAGGCCCTTGCCGCCCGCGTCGACGACGCCCGCTTTTTTCAGCTGCGGCAGCAGATCCGGCGTGCGGGCGAGCGACTGCTCCGCCTCGTCGCAGATCGCCTGCCACACGGCGATGGGATCATTCTCCTCCTGCGCCTTGGCCTTGCCGGCCGCGGCGGCTTCGCGCGCGACGGTCAGGATCGTGCCCTCCGTCGGCTTCATCACCGCTTTGTAGGCAGCCTCCATGCCGAGGGTCAGCGCCTCGGCTAAGTCGGCGCCGTCGGCCTCGGCCTTGCCCTTCAGCCCCTTGGAAAAGCCGCGGAACAGCAGCGACAGGATCACGCCGGAATTGCCGCGCGCGCCGCGCAGCAGCGCCGCACTGGCCACGTCGGCCACCTCGGTCGCCGTCGGCTCGCTCAGGCGGGCAAGCTCCCGCGCGGCGTTGCCGATGGTCATGGACATATTCGTGCCGGTGTCCCCATCGGGGACGGGGAAAACGTTCAGGGCGTCGACGTCCTGCTTGACGTTCTGCAATGCGTTGGACGCCGAGATCATCGCGTCGCGCAGCATAGATCCATTGATCACTTCATTGCACTCCTTTTGCATGGCGGGCGGATGATCGTGCTCACCGCTCTCCTATCGTTCCGGTGTCGACCGATCATTCCGGCTTCATGCCGTCAACGAACACGTTCACCTTTTTCACCGTCAGTCCCGTCGCATCCTCCACGGTGTAGCGCACCTTGTGGACGATGCTTTTCGCGATCGCCGAGATGTTCATCCCGTAGATCACGGTGATATGCAGATCGACGACCAGCCGGTCGCCCTCGCTGCGCACGTGCACGCCGTCGTCGGCATGGGCGCGGCGCGACAGCATGGAACGCAGCCCCTGCCGCGGGCCGCTGCGGACCATCCCCGCCACGCCGTAGCAGGAGGTCACGGCATACCCGATCAGATAGCGGAAATACTCCTGCGAGATCTCGATCGTACCGTAACGGTTGTCAATGCAGATCATAGTCAACACACCTTTCTTCTCTTGTGTCATCGCCATTCGCCGAAGCCATAAAAAGCGTTATACCCGTGCGGTGTGACCACCGACAGCCGCCGGTCATACCCGGCGTAGGCACAGCGCCAATACAGAGGGATATACGGCAGATCCTGACAAAACGCCGCCGTGAACGCGGCCGTGTCCGTCTCCCCCGCGCGATAGCTGCGGTAGGCCGCGGCCGCCGCCCCGTCGGCCGAGATGCCGAAGGATGCCGCGCCGGACGAACCGAGCAGCGGGGACAGATCCATCGAGGCCGTCAGCCGGATCTCGCCCAGATAGAGGTCGAACCGCCCGGCGCTCAGCCGCTGCCGGTATTCGTCGAACCCCAGCGGCGTGACCGTGATCTGCAGCCCCGCGCCCTCCAGCGCGGAGCGCAGCGCCTCGGCCGGGGCGGCGCGCGACGCGGTGTCGCTGCAATAGATCAGCTCCAGCTTCAGCTTCTTCTGCCCCTTGCCGGTGCCGTAGCCCGCCTCGCCCAGCGCCGTCAGCGCCGCGGTCAGGTCGCGGCTCTCGGACAGGCCGGTCACCTCGGCCACCGTGCGCCAGCGCGGGTGGAACGGCATCGTCGCCGGTCTGGCCCAGCCCGCGCCCGCCGCCGATACCAGCGTGCGCCGGTCGATCAGCAGCGACAGCGCGCGCCGGACGGCGGGATCGTTCAGCCCCGTGCGGTGGCCGTTGACGCCGAGGAACACCAAGGCGTTCATCTCCACGGCGGCGCTGGCGCCCGTCGTACGGGGCAGCTCGCCGCTGCTGAGGTCGTTGTAATAATACGTGATCGCGCCGGAGGCCAGCCCGTAGTACATCGACGAGGCGTTGGGCAGGTCCCGCAGCCCGACCGTTTCCCACCGGGGGCGCGTTTTGGCCTTGGGGTTCGCCGTCAGCGCATAGCCGCTGCCGCTGTCGTGCAGGCAGTACAGCCCGCCGCCGACGGAGGCCTTCGCCGCCTCGGTCGCGCGTCCGGCGATCTTGACGACCGGGAAGGACAGGCAC
>JAJXDX010000145.1:0-452 GCA_021640185.1 Oscillospiraceae bacterium
ACGGCGTGGTGTACAAGCGCCGGATCTCGCTGCCGGCTGCGGACGTAGCACCGTTTGTGGCCGGGGAACTGCCGGACCCGCCCGACGGGCATATCGCGCGGGAGCTGCTGTGGGCGGCGCGCTCCCGCCGGGTGGCGCCGCGCGTGTTCCTTGCCTACGACCGCACGGCCTTCGCCGGGCGGGAGGACGATGCGCTGCGGATCACGTTCGACACCGGGCTGCGCTATCGCACGGTGGCGCTCGATCTGCGCCGGGGCGATGCGGGGCAGCCGATCCTGCCGCCCGGCTCCCCGTATGCCGGACAGCTCCTGATGGAACTGAAGGTGCCCGGCGCGTGTCCGCTGTGGCTGGCGCACGCGCTGTCGGCCGTCGGGGCGCGCCCGGCGTCGTTTTCCAAATACGGCACGGTATTCACCGAACACATCCTGCCTGCCATGCAGGCAGACCGGGAT
>JAJXDX010000145.1:462-5952 GCA_021640185.1 Oscillospiraceae bacterium
GACCGGGATATGAAGGAGGCTGTTATCCATGCTTAGTTCCGTGATCGGCTCGTCCCTGACCGTCGGCACGTTTTTGCTGTGTACGGCGGTGTCGCTCGCCCTCGGCGTCGGTGTGGCGCTGCTGGCGATGTTCCGCACGCGCTGCAGCCGCAGCTTCGCGCTGACCGTGGCGCTGCTGCCCGCCGTGGTGCAGATCGTGATCATGCTCGTCAACGGCAACATCGGCGCGGGCGTCGCCGTCGCGGGCGCGTTCGGGCTGGTGCGTTTCCGCTCCGCGCCCGGCACGGCGCGCGAGATCGCGGCCATCTTCCTCGGCATGGCGCTGGGGCTGGCCACCGGCATGGGCTACGTGGTGGTGGCCGGGCTGTTCTTCGTGCTGATCGCCGCGTTTTGGCTGCTGCTGTCCCTCTCCGGCTTCGGCAAGCGCGCCGAATGTGAGCGGCTGCTGAAGGTCACGATCCCGGAGGATCTGGACTACGACGGTCTGTTCGACGATATTTTTGCCGAATATCTGCACTCGTTCTCGCTGGAGCGGGTCAAGACCAGCGGCATGGGTACGCTGTACGAACTGCAATACCGCATCGTTTTGCGGGAGGCACCCGTGCCGAAGGCGTTCCTCGACGCGCTGCGCGCCCGCAACGGCAACCTGACCATCGTCTGCTGCAAAGAGAGCGACCGCGAGCAGCTTTGACGAAAAGACCGATCCGTTCGGATGGGGCGGGGCGAATTTTTCGCCCCGCCCTTGGCGTGTCAAAAAGCATTTTGACACGGCAGCGGGCCGTCTAAAAGGCGCAGGGGCAAGGAAAGCGCTCCCACAGGCGTATGTCGATACGTCGGGGAGCGCTTGACGCCGACAGCAAAAGCGTCCTTTGTTTTGTTTGACGCGGGACGGCAAAGGGCCGTCCGTCCGTCTTGGCAAAAGGGCATCGCTTTTGCTGCTCTTTTTCTCATGCTTTTGCGCCCTGCGGCATTTTTGGCGGCTCGGCGGGGCGAATTTTTCGCCCCGCCCTCTTTTATTTGTGCGCGGGATGTGGTATACTGGTACGACACAGAAGAAAAAAGGAGCGTTGCCTATGTGCGGCTTTTGCGGTTTTACCGGACAGATCGTCGACCGGGAGAGCTACCTGCGCCAAATGACCGAGCGCATCACCCACCGCGGCCCGGATGCCGACGGCTATTATCTGGACGATACGCTGGCGATGGGCTTTCGCCGGCTGAGCATCATCGACCTTGAGGCGGCGCAGCAGCCGCTGTATAACGAGGACAAGTCCCTTGCCCTGATGTTCAACGGCGAGATCTATAATTACCGCGAGCTGCGGCAGCAGCTGCAGCAGCTGGGGCACACCTTTGCCACCGCCGGGGACGGCGAAACGCTGCTGCACGGCTACGAGCAGTGGGGCCACGATCTTCTGCCCCGGCTGCGCGGGATGTTCGCCTTCGCCATCTGGGACATCGGGGCGCGGTCGCTGTTCCTCGCACGCGACTATTTCGGCATCAAGCCGATGCACTATACCCGTTTGGACGACGGGCGGATCGTGTTTGGCTCCGAGATCAAGAGCATCCTTGCGCATCCGGACGTCAAAAAGGAGTTCAACGCCGCCGCGCTGGACAAATATCTCTCCTTCCAATATTCCGTCCCGACCGAAACGTTTTTCAAGGGGATCCTCTGCCTGCCGCCCGCGCATTATCTGACGTGGCACGACGGCGAGATCGGCGTGGAGCGGTATTGGGAGCCGCGCTTTGACCCGGACGAGGACATGACCATCGACGAGGCGGTCGACGCGATCGATAAGGCGTTCACCGATTCGGTCGCCGCGCACCGGATCAGCGACGTCGAGGTCGGCTGTTTTTTGTCCAGCGGGGTGGATTCCAGCTTCGTCGCGTCGTATTTCGGCGGGCAGAAGGCGTTCACCGTCGGGTTCGACAACGGCGAGCATTATAACGAGAGCCACTATGCCGCGGATCTTGCGCGCGAGGTGGGCATCGAGCATCACGTGCATATCATCGGCGAGGAGGAGTATTGGCAGGCGCTGCCGCAGGTGCAGTATCACCTTGATCAGCCGCTGGCCGATCCGTCGTGCATCGCGCTGTATTTCGTGTCCAAGCTGGCGGCGCAGTACGTCAAGGTCGTGCTGTCCGGCGAGGGCGCGGACGAGCTGTTCGGCGGCTACCGCATCTATCACGAGCCGATGTCCCTTGCGGGCTATCAGCGGCTGCCGCGTTTTCTGCGCCGCGCCGCCGCCGCGCTCGTCGGGGCGCTGCCGTTCTCGTTCAAGGGCAAGTCGTTTTTGATCCGCGGATCGAAAACGCTGGAGGAGCGCTTCATCGGCAACGCGAATATGTTCACCAAAAAGGAGAAGGCGCGCCTGCTGCGCGACATCCCCGCCACCGAACCGGCGAACTTCACCCGCGAATATTACGAGCGGTGCAAGGGGCAGGACGACGTCACCCGGATGCAGTATCTGGACATCAACCGCTGGATGGTGGGGGATATCCTACTCAAGGCCGACCGCATGAGCATGGCACATTCGCTGGAGCTGCGCGTCCCCTTCCTTGACAAAGAGGTGTTCGCCGTCGCGTCGCGCATCCCGGTGCGCCACCGCATCGCGCATGGAACGACGAAATATGCCATGCGTCTGGCTGCGCGGCGGCACATCCCTGCCGCCGCCGCGGACAAGCCGAAGCTCGGTTTCCCCGTGCCGATCCGCGTGTGGCTGCGGCAGGACGCGTACTATAACAAAGTCAAAGAGGCGTTTTTGTCCGCGCCGGCGCGGCAGTTCTTCAACACCGACGAGCTGATCTCGCTGCTCGACCGCCACAAGGCGGGCAAGGCAGACAACAGCCGCAAGATCTGGACGGTGTATATGTTCCTCGTCTGGTACGACGTGTATTTCGGCGAGGGCTCGACCGTCTGACGCATAGCCGCCCGCCCCGGCGCATAAGCATGGGGCGAGAGGGGGCGGCGGGATGTTCGTCTTTTCGCTGAGGACCACCCGGCTGCGGCTGGCCGCCTATGCCGCGGCGGTGGCGGCGCTGCTGGCCGTGGTGGCTGCGCTGTCCGGGCGGACGCCCGCGCGCGCCTATCCGCCCGCGGCGGACGACGCGGCCAGACGCGCCTACCTGACGACGCTTGGCTTTACGCCGCTGCCGCAGCAGGCCGAGGAGCGCGAGGTGCAGCTGCCGAGCGAACCGGACGCGGCCTTTTTGGCCTACGAGGCGCTGCAGCAGGCGGCAGGCATGACGCTTATGCCCGTGCGCGGGCAGCGCGTGCTGTGCTGCACGTATGCGCTGAACGCCGTGTGCGGCGACGATACCGTGCAGGCGCATCTGTATGTGCTGCACGGTAGGATCGTGGGCGGCGACATCAGCTCCGCCCGCACGGACGGGCTGCGGCAGGGGCTGTGCCCCATCGACAGCGGAAAGGAAAACGAAACGGATGGAACGACTGGATAAGCTGCTCTGCTCCCAGACCACCCTCACCCGCAGCGAGGCGGGACGGCTGATCCGGCAGGGGCGCGTTTTTCTGGACGGTGCGCCGTGCCGCGATCCGGCGCGCCGGATCGACCCGGAGAGCGCCCGGCTGGCGCTGGACGGACGCGAGGTCGGCTTTGCCCGGCACGTGTACCTGATGCTCAACAAGCCTGCCGGGGTGCTGTGCGTGTCGCGCGACCCCAAGGTGCCGACGGTCATCGATCTGCTGCCGGAGGAGCTGCGGCGGCGCGGGCTGTTCCCCGCCGGGCGGCTGGACAAGGACACCCACGGGCTGACGCTGATCACCGACGACGGCGATCTGGCGCACCGGATGCTCTCGCCCCGGCATCACGTGCCGAAAACGTATCTCGTCCGGCTGGACAGGCCGGTGGACGATGCGGCGGCCGAGGCCTTCCGGGCCGGGCCGACGCTTGCCGACGGAACGAGGTGTATGCCCGCGCAGCTGGGTTTCCCGCAGCCGGAGGACCGCACGTTTGCCGAGGTCGTGATCTGCGAAGGGAAATTCCACCAGATCAAGCGGATGTTCCTGTCCGTCGGGTGCACGGTCGTGTGGCTCAAGCGGATCCGCATCGGCGGCCTTACGCTGGACGAGAGCCTGCCGGAAGGGGCGGCGCGTCCGCTGACCGAAAGCGAGCGGCTGAATATATTGCCCAAAAATGAAGATCGATTTTTGACGGGGAGATAGGCAGTTCTAAAAGTTGCCCGATCGGCGGGAGCAAAGTTTGTTGAATTTGGGTATGGCTATCCGCGCGAAAGAATGGTATATTACTAATCGTGGAACGATCCTTGCGGGACGCGCGTCATCGGACGCTCCCGCGCAAATTATGGAGGTTTAGAACGTATGGCTAGTTTGTCACTCAAGCACATCTACAAGAAGTACCCGGGCGGCGTCGTGGCCGTGTCCGACTTCAATCTGGAGATCAAGGACAAAGAGTTCGTCATCATGGTCGGCCCTTCCGGCTGCGGTAAGTCGACCACGCTGCGTATGATCGCGGGCCTGGAGGAGATCACGTCCGGTGAGCTCTACATAGGCGACCGTCTGGTCAACGATGTAGCACCGAAGGACCGCGATATCGCGATGGTGTTCCAGAACTACGCTCTGTATCCGCACATGACGGTGTTCGACAACATGGCGTTCGGCCTGAAGCTGCGCAAGACCCCGAAGGACGAGATCAAGCGCCGCGTCGAAGAGGCCGCCCGCATCCTCGACATCGCCCACCTGCTCGACCGTAAGCCGAAGGCGCTGTCCGGCGGTCAGCGTCAGCGTGTCGCCCTCGGCCGTGCCATCGTGCGTGAGCCGAAGGTCTTCCTGCTCGACGAGCCGCTGTCCAACTTGGATGCTAAGCTGCGTGCGCAGATGCGTACCGAGCTGTCCAAGCTGCACCAGAAGCTGGGCACCACCTTCATCTACGTTACCCACGACCAGACGGAAGCCATGACCATGGCCGACCGCATCGTCGTTATGAAGGACGGCGTCATCCAGCAGGTCGACAGCCCGCAGAACCTGTACGACAAGCCCTGCAATATGTTCGTGGCCGGCTTCATCGGCAGCCCGCAGATGAACTTCATCGAGAGCGTCATCGGCAAGAACGACAAGGGCTACTATGTCGAGTTCGGTTCCGAGGACACCAAGACCAAGCGCGGCGTGAAGTATCAGATCCCGCTGCCGGCGGCCAAGGTCGAGGGCAAGGGCCTTGACGAGTATCTCGGCAAGGAGATCATCATGGGCATCCGTCCCGAGGACGTCCATGACGAGCCCCGTCTGCTTGAAGAGTTCGCCGACTGCAAGGTCAAGGCGAACGTCGAGGTCACCGAAATGATGGGTGCCGAGACCTTCCTGTACGTCAACGTCGAGGGCTTCGATTTCACCGCACGCGTCGAGCCGACCTCCACCGCTCATCCGGGCGACGAGATCGAGGTCGCGCTCGAGAACACGAAGATCCACCTCTTCGACAAAGAGACCGAGCGCGACCTCGATCTCGTCGCCCGGATGAGCGG
>JAJXDX010000002.1 GCA_021640185.1 Oscillospiraceae bacterium
CTGCAGCAGGGCACGGGCGATGCCGTGACGGATCGCACCGGCCAGGCCGGTGCGAACCGTCACGGCATCGCCCGTGCCCTGCTGCAGTTCGATGGCGAGAACCTGCGTTCTCCGCTGAAGAAGGCCGGCTTCCTCACGCGTGATCCGCGTATGAAGGAGCGCAAGAAGTACGGCCTCAAGGCCGCCCGTCGCGCACCGCAGTTCTCCAAGCGCTGATCGGCTGCCTTATCCCCTCAAGTCCTTTGGCCCTCGGGCGGAAATTTCCGCCCGGGGGCTTTTTGCGTTTCGCGCTTGCCGAACAGCGGCGTCCTCGCGGCGCAGCCGCTGCGGTCAAAGCGAAAAACGTGCCACCGGCACGTTTTTTACCGCTTCGACAGTTCAGCAAGCGCTGATCGCCCCTATACCCTCCCTTGTGATGATATCCCGGTACATGGAAGGATCGTCCGCGTTTGTGTATGACATTTACAGCATACGCTTTGTTCGCCGGTAGGTATCGCATTGAAAACGGTCGGCGCTTGTGCTATACTGTAAAATGCGCAGTTGCGCCGGACGGGCATGAGCGCAGAAAAGAGGCGAAAGTATGGCCGGAGTCATCCCGTGCTGCTTTGATGATCTTGTTTGATGTTTCGGGACGTTTCTGCACCGGGCATCCGCCTCTGGATATACGGCTCTCGTTCATGCCGTTATCGGCATGAACGTTCGGCCGTCCGTGGCGGCAGCGTGCAAAAAAGCCGAATTAGATCCACCCACCGCTCCGCAAAACAAAAACAAGGCTTTGACGGGGCGAAAAACCGCGTCTATATCCCTCGGATCCGAGCTTTGGATCCGAGGGATCGTTTTTGCGGCGGATCTGGCGGCTTTGCCCACCGGGAGCCGCCGAAAAGGCCGACGGTAGCTCTGTGTCCTGCCGTCCATGTGTGATATGGTCCCTTTTGCCGGTTTTGTGCTGCGATCTAACTTTGGCACACCACACCCTTTTATCTCGCCGTCCATGAGGTATCGTATGCCGACAGTTCTTTATTTGCCGGTTCGTCAAAGCCGCTTGACAAACCGCGCTTCTTGATATATAATTTCAATTATAAATAATTCCCGTTATATATGAGAGGGGTGCGCCTATGCCGGCAAAAGCGAAGGTCACCAAAGAAATGATCGTTGACGCGGCTTTTGCGATCGCCCGGGAAACGGGGGCGGAAAACATCAACGCAAGGACCGTATCGGAACGGCTGCACTGTTCCACGCAGCCCGTCATGTATCATTTCGCGACGATCGAGGAGCTGAAACGGACGGTCTATGAAAAGGCAGATCTTTACCATTCGGCATATCTGATGGAGATGAAGCGGCCGCCGAAGGGCGCCGCGCTCGGGATCGGCATGAATTATATCCGCTTTGCGATCGAAGAGCCGTACTTGTTTCGTTTTTTGTTCCAGTCGGACCGTTTCGGCGGGAAAACGCTGCTTGAGCTGATCGATGCCGAGGAGCTTTCTCCTGTTCTTTCGGCGATGCAGGGTGCCTTGGGGGTCGACAGGGAGCAGACCAAAAAGATCTTTCTGACGGTTTTTTTGTTTGCCCACGGGTATGCCAGCATCATCGCCAACAATGCCCTGAAATACGACGAGGAACTGATCGCCGCCCGGCTGGACCGGGCATACAGAGGTGCGATATCGGCGGCGCGGGAGGAAACGACATGAAAAAGCTGTATGAGAAAAGCGAGCTGGCCTTTGCGCTCATGTGGGTCGCGCTCTATTGCGTTCTGCAGTCGGTGGCAGAGCCGCTGAATAAAACGATCGGGACCGAATACGCGGCAAGCGCCGCCTTTTGCCTTTTGCAGGCGATCGTTCTTTTCGTTTTTATCCGCAAGAACGGTCTGATGAAGCGGTACGGCCTTTGCCGGCCGCGTATCCGCCCGGCGGTTTTTCTATGATGTGCCGCTCGCTATTTTGGCGTCGGGGAACTTGTGGAACGGCGTCGCAGTCAACTACGCGCCGGCAGGGACGGTCTGCCGTGTCGTGTGTATGCTCGGCGTCGGCTTTTTGGAGGAGGTGATCTTCCGCGGGCTGCTGTTCACGGCCATCGCCAAGGATAATATCAAGTCTGCGGCCGTCATCTCCAGCGTGACCTTCGGCATCGGGCATATCGTTGATTTGATCAACGGCAGCGGCAGGGATCTGGTGGAAAACCTGTGCCAGATCGTTTTTGCGGTCGCGGTCGGTCTTTTGCTGGTCACGATCTTTTATCGCGGCGGCAGCCTGCTCCCCTGCATCCTCGTCCACGCGGCGATCGATGTGTCGGGCACGTTCGCCGACGATACAGGCCTTACCGCAGGGATGCGCCTGTGCCACGTCGCTGTCCTGACCGCGATCGCGGTCGCCTATACGCTGATCCTGACCAAAACGCTGCCGAAAAGGCGCAAAACAGAGGAGTGAGCAGCCGTGCAGATCGATCGGTTCTTCATCGACGGGGACATCCGGGGCGCCATCGCCTATATGCGCGCGCACGAGCAGTTCGCTGACGTTCTCCCTGCGTATGCCGCGCTTTTTGAAAACGCCGAATACCGCACATACGACGTGCCGGACGGGATCAACGACATCCTGCGGCGATATCAGATCTATCTCCGGGACACGTTTTATTGCGGCGTGCCGGAGGCGGAGGCCGCAGACCGGCTGCTGGCGGGGCTGAGAGCACTGACCGGTCTGCCGGAGGCGGACGAGGCGGCCTTGGCGGGGCGGCTGGGGTCACTGTTCGCGGCGGCGGGCTATCATGCGCTGTTCGGCAAAACGCAGGGATATTACGGTCCGTATATTTGGCGGGACACCGTCCCGACGGTTTACCGCGTCGAGCTGCCGGACGGCGCGGCGGAATATACCGTCAACATCCTGAAAGGCTTCGTGTTCCGGGGGTGGATGGACTATCTGACCTTCGGGCGGCACGGCACGGGCGGCTGGACTTCGCCCGACGGCACGATCAACTGTGTCGCGCAGGCGTACGATCTCGGGAGTGAGCGGTTTTTGGTCTCGCTGCTGAAGCACGAGGCGCAGCACGCCGCGGATATGAAACGCTTCCCCGGCATCGCCCCGGCGGAGCTGGAATACCGGGCAAAGCTGGTGGAGCTTTGCTATTCCGGCGATCCGGGGCTGCTGCAAAAGTTTTTGTCGGAAGCGGACGAAAGCAAAACGGGCGACAGCCACGCGGTCGCGTCTGTGCGGATCGGGCGTGCGTTCGCCGGCGCAGATCCCGGATCGCTGCCCGACATCCGGGCGCGGGCGCTGGAGTCGTTCCATGCGCATACGAAAGAGATGGAAGAAAAATACGGAGGAAAACGAAATGGACGATAAAGCCGGCATCACCGCCCTGATGAGCGCGTTCGGCCGGGCGTTCCATGCGGAGAACGAAGCGCATCCCGTTTTTGCCGATCATGCTGCCAAAGAGCTGATGACGGCAGAGGAATATGCCGCCGTCGGGGACTATCTCCTCGGCGGCGCGCAGTTCTTCGCACCGGAGACCGACCCCGCGGCTTTGGCGCCGAAGGCGCTGCTGCGCCGGCTGGTGAACGACCATATCGCGCCGTCGCCGCTCAGCCGTGCGGTGTATACGGAGCGGGCGCTGAAAACGGCCGCCCTGACCGGCACGGGGCAATACGTCATCCTCGGCGCGGGGCTGGACACCTTCGCTTTTCGGGAAACGGCGTTTTTGGCGAAGCACCGGGTGTTCGAGGTCGATCACCCGCTGACGCAGGCGGACAAAAAGGAGCGGATCGCCCGCGCCGGCCGAACGATCCCCGCCGGCCTGACGTTCGTCCCTGCGGACTTTACCGAGGACAGCCTGACGCAGCGCCTGACCGCCGCCGGCTTCGACTCGTCCGCAAAAGCTTTTTTCTCGTGGCTCGGGGTGACCTACTATCTGCCGGCCGAAACGATCGACAAAACGCTTGCCGAGTTGTCTGCACTTTGTGCGGACGGCAGCACGCTTGTGTTCGACTATCCGGACGAGGGGTTCTTCGCCGCGCCTGTGCGGCGTGTGCAAAACACGATCATGATGGCCAAGGCCGGCGGCGAACCGATGCGTTCGGCGTTTTCCTACGGTGAGCTTGAAGCGCTGCTGGAAAAGCACGGCTTTTTGATCTATGAGCTGCTGACGCCGGCGGATATCCAAAGGGACATCATCGACAGGGCGGGCGCGGAGATGAAAGCCTTTGAACACGTCAACTACTGCCTTGCGGTCAGAAAGGAGCAGGCCTGATGGAAACAGCGACGAAACGCGCCCCTTACACGATCGGGCGCGCACAGCCGGAGGATGCCGCCGCGCTGTTGGCGTATCTGAAGATCATCGGCGGGGAGACGGATAACCTCAGCTTCGGCCCGGAGGGCGTGCCGCTGACCGAGGAGGCCGAGCGTGCCTATCTTGCCATGCAGGCGCAGTCGTGCGACCACATCCAGCTGTTGGCCAAGGCGAACGGGGAGATCGTCGGCACCGCGAGCCTTGACCGCAAGCCGGGGCGGATGCACCACCGCGCCGAGTTCGGCATCAGCCTGAAAAAAGCGTGGTGGGGCTGCGGCGCGGCGGCCGTTTTGGCGCAGGGCGTGCTCGACTTCGCGCGGGCGGCCGGGATAGAGCAGGTCGATCTGGAAGTGCGCAGCGACAATGCCCGCGCGATCGCGCTGTATAAAAGGCTCGGGTTTCGCCGGCTGTGTACGTTCCCCGGTTTTTTCAAGATCGGCGGCGAGCCGATCGACTTCGATCTGATGATCTTGACTTTCGGTCCGGTCGCGCAGGATAAAGATCAACGGTAAAAACCGTATGGGAGGAAGACGAATGGATAAACTGATCGGCTGCTGCGGACTGGACTGCGAGACCTGTGACGCCCGGATCGCAACGGTAAAAAACGACGACGCGCTGCGCGAAAAGACCGCCGCGCTTTGGACGAAGCTCAACGGCGTGCCGATCGCACCGGATCAGATCTGCTGCACCGGCTGCCGGGTCGACGGCGCAAAAACGCCGTTTTGCGAAATGCTCTGCCCCGTGCATCGCTGCGTGCGGGAAAAGGGCTTCGCTACCTGTGCGGACTGTGGGCAGACGGACGGCTGCCCGACGCTGGGGATCATCGCCGCGAACAGCCCGTTCGTGTTGGAGAACCTTGACCGGCTCCGTAAAGCGCAGCCGGTTGACAGCGGCCGGTAGGCGGCGTAAAGGCATCGTATCGCAAAAAAAGAGGCGTGGCCGGCAAAAGCACGGTCACGCCTCTTTCGGCGGCAGACAAACGGCACACGTCAGCGTCCCTTCGGTGTGCAGGACGACGCGGCCGGCCGCCGCGCACGGCAGAAAGAAGCAGTCGCCCCGCCGGAGCGGCCGGCGCTCCGGCCCAAACGTGATCTCCCCTGCCCCGTCTGTGACGACGCAGACGGCGGGCGCCGAACGCAACGTATGCGCGCAGGCGGTGAGCGTTACCCGCTCGATGGCGAAGCAGGGCGTGTCGGCGTAGGAGATCAGGCTTTCCCGAAGGCAGCCGCCCGACCGCCCGATCACCTGCGGCGTGCGCCGGGCGCGGGCAACGGCGGCTTCGCCGTGGACGGAGAAGTCGAACACGTCAAGTGCGGTGTCCGCGTCAAGGCCGAGATACATCTCCCGGTCGCTCAGCGTGTAGTCGGCGCAGCGGCGCTCCGGCTGAACGGTGAAGTCCGTCGGCTCCTGCACCTCGAGCATCAGGCAGCCCGCGCCGATCGCGTGGATCATGCCGGCCGGGATGAAGAACACGTCGCCCGGTCGCACGGGGACCTCGTTGAGCAGCGAGACCATGGCATTTTCGTCCGTTTCGCTGCGCTGCGCCGCGTCGGCGAGCTGCGCCTTCGTCGTCGCGTTTTTGAAGCCGAGATATATCCGTGCGCCGGGACGGGTGGCCAAAACGAGCCAGCTTTCCGCCTTGCCGTGATCGCTGTGCAGATGCCGGCGGGAGAATGCCCGATCCGGGTGCGCCTGCACCGGCAGACGCACGGCACTGTCGAGCAGCTTGACCAGCACGCCGAGCTCGCGGCGGCTACCGAGCAGCGCCTGCCGGTGATCGCGGGACAGGTCGTCGAAATATCCCCCGCCGTCCGCCAGACGGGACACGCCCTCCCGCTCGCTGCGGCCGGCGGGACCGAGCGCACGCACGGCAGAGGCGATCCATTCCTCCGGTGTGTGGCCGTCGGCCGAGCCGTCGCCGAGGAAGGCGCCGAACCCGGCGCCGCCGGTGTATACGCGCCACACACGGTCGCGCAAAAAGAACAGCGGCCGGGCAAAGCGACGGTCATCCATGCGTTTTCCCCTCATCGGTCAAGATAGTGGATCAGCGACTGCGCCGCGGCAAGATCCGGCACGGCGCCGGCCGCTACCGCGGCGAACAGCGCCGCGCCGAATGCGGCCTCCTCCCGGTGCGACGGGACGGACAGCGGCAGCCCGAACGCGGCCGAAAAACGCGCGGCGAGCGGAGCGTTGTGCCGGATGCCGTTGCCCGAGCCGATCAGGTGTACGGGCCTTTGCGGCAAAAGCGGCATTATCCCGGCGTACAGGCCGTGCAGTTCGCTGACGATGCCGTTCATCACGCCGTCGCACAGCGCGGCCATGGTAAAGTTGTCGATGCCGATGCCGGTGATGCTGCCGCGGCGCTGCGGATCGCTGCGGGTGCCGCAAAACGCCGTGTCGACCGTCAGCGGGCTGCCGTTCGGGCGGTAGTCCGCCATCAGCCGATCCATGGCCGGATAGGCGCTTTCGACCGGCTGCCCGGTGACGGCGGCGGCGATGTCGCGCAGTGCACGCTCCAATATCGCATAAGCGCGCCCGCCGCACAATGACGAGCCGGCAAGCAGAAGAAGGTCGTCGGTCAGCGGCCGCAGCTCGAGCTGCCCGGCCGCTGCCTGCGCCGCCGCCCGTGGCACGGCGCAGGAGATCTGGCTGCCGGTGCCGACGTTGACGAGCACGCTGTGGGCAAGATCCTGCACGGAGCCGAGGACGCTCGCCTGATTATCTCCGATGGCCACGGCCACCGGCACGCCATGCGCCGTGCGGCCGAGGGTGGCGTAGCCGGACGACACGTCCGGGAAAAACGCCGGATCCATCCCCGCGGCGCGGATGGCCGCCGTGTCGAACTGCCCGCGGGCAAGGGAGAACAGGCCGATGCTCGCGGCGTCCGACGGGTCGAGCAGCGGCGTTTTGCGCCCGGTCAGCGCCATGGCGCACAGGTCGTGGATCGTGCAGAACGTGACTGCGCCGGGCGGGATCAGGCCGTTGACCGTGGCATAAAAATGCGTGACCGCGCCGTAGCCGGTGGCAAGCGGATAGCCGGTCGCCGCGGAGAGCCATTCGGCGTAGGTCTTGCCGTCGCGGTACGGCAGGTCGCCGCGGCCGTCCTGCCAGATCGTCAGCGGGCCGACGGGTCGCCCGTCGGCAGCGAGATACACGATGCCGTGCATCTGTCCGGTAAGGCCGACGGCGGCGACGTCCCCGTCGGCCGCGAGCGCGGCCGCGATCCGGTGCAGACGGGCGACCAGTGCGGCGGCGTTTTGCTGCTTTTCCCACGGTTCGGCCGCAGGGAGGAACGTGCCGTTTTGCTCGGTGATCGTTTGCACGATCTGCCCGGTGGCCGCATCGCACGAAATGCCGCACAGCGACGTCGTGCCGATATCCAGTCCGATGAGCTTCATGAGATCCACCTCAGCACAGGGCGGTCGACTGCAGGTCGAGCCGCCGGATGATATCCTGCTGCACGGCAGGCGCCAGATCGAGGAAATTGACGAACGTGCCGTGGATGCGCATGATGTACACGCCGGAGGGCGCGTATTTCTGCGGATCGGCCAGCACGCGGCGCAGCGTCTCCGGGGTGGTGACGTTGAGGTACAGGTAGAACGGGGCGACCTTCTGCGGATCGCGCGCGCCGAAGAACAGCGGCCGGATCACCCGGCGCATAAGATCCAGCCCCTTGCCTTCCGCCGTCGGCGCGGTGAAGAACTTGGGATCGATCCCGAGATGCGAGGCATAGCCGCCGTCCATTTTTTCGAACGGGAGCTGCAGCGTCGACACCATCCGGAAGCCCATGCCCCGGTCGGCCTCGCCATACAGCGGATCGACGCCGTAGTTGAGCTGCTCGCGGGCGTGGCGGCCGTCCGGCGTCGCGCCGACCCAGTAGCCGTAGGTCAGGTGCGTGGTCGGGCTGGCCCAGTCGGCGCGGAAGGGCTGCCCGAGATAGTTCTCGTGTGCGGTCACCATGTCCGAAACGCGGGCGACGATCGCGGCTGCCTCGGCGTCCGCCGTCGGATCCGCGTTGCCGAATTTCGGGGCGGCTTTAAGGAACGCGTGCAGCTCTTCGTAGCCCGCAAAGTCGGCACGCAGGGCATCGAGCAGCGTGTCGGCATCCTCGGGGCGTTCCCGCAGCAGACGGTCGACGGCGACGAAGCTGTCCGCCATGACGCTCAGGCCGTGGATCAGGCAGCCGCTGCCGTTGTATGCCGTGCCCCGGTGCACCGTGTCGCGCATATCGTAGCCGCTGTCCGCGCCGCCCATGAACACGCTGAGGAACGGCACGCGCCGGCAGCCGATCGCCCGCGAGGCACCGTCGGCCGCAGCACACATCCGCCCGATGCATCCCTCGAGCACGGCATAGAACCGCTCGCGCAATCGCGGCAGCAGCTCCCGCCCGGAGAGCTGCGGGATATCGAGGATCTGCCGGCCGGTGATGAGCGAGCGTCCGCCGTTGAGCGTCAGCTCCAGGATCTTCGGCATATTGAGCCAGCTGTTGGTCGTGTTGCCGTTGTCCTTGCCCATGATCAGCGGCTCCTGACAGCCCGCGACGGCATAATCGGCCAGATCGGCCTCGCACACGCCGCGTCCGCGCAGGACGCGGAACACGGAGGTGTCGTTGAACAGCGACGGCGTCAGTACGCCGGGCGAGAAAAAGAACCGTCCCATCGCTTCGTACAGCGCATCCGGTGAGCCCTCGTGCAGCTTCGTCGACAGGATCGGCTGCGGCAGGTTCATGTCCAGATAGGCGTCCATCAGCGCATAGGTGGTCTCGTTCGTCAGGTCGTTGCCTGCGGTATCGCGTCCGCCGACGAGCAGGTTTTGTGAGATCGCCCAGCTCCGGTCACCGACGTTGAAGAACACGAGGAAGTGTTTGAACAGCGCCGCGGCCTCCGCGCGGGACAGGCCCTCCTTTTGGCGGTACGGCTCGAAGATGCGGTCGGCGTTGCCGACGGAGAAGGCGAACGGGTTCGGCGCCTGCTCTAAGCACATGACCTCCCACAGCAGCATGAATGTCTGGATCGCCTCGAACAGGGTGTCGCACGGCTGCTCCGGCACCTTGCGCAGCGTGCGCTCCATGCGTGCGAGCCGCGCGGCGCGCTCCGGCGCGGCCGTGCGCTGCAGCTCTGCCGCCAGATCGGCATAGCGGCGCGCGAGCAGGAGCGCGCCGTCCACGGTCAGGCGCATGGCGGCGAAGTTTTGTTTTTTCTCCGGATCCGTCTCCGCCGCCTGTCGGTCGTCCAGCGCGGCGCGCACGGCGGCAAGGCCGTGCGCCAGCGCCGGACGGAAGTCCGGGATGACGTGGCCGGTGACGGATTCGACGAAAAACGCCACCTCGGCGGTCTCCGTTTCATATTCGCGGTACACCGCGCGCAGGTCGCGCACGCTCTCGCTTTGGCAGGTGAACTGACGCACCCGGTCGATGCGCTCGGGCGTCAGCTCCCCGTTCGGCTCGATGTCGTCGAACACCGCCGTCGGGTCGCAATAGCCGGAGAACGTTTCCACCCGAAAAGCGGGATCGATCAGCGCATAGCTGCGTGCGAACGCATCCGATTGGCTGCCAGCGAACACGGCGTTCTCGCCGATCGAGAGCGGCAGCTCCTGCAAAATGGCGTACAGCTCCCGCGCCGCGCGCATCTCCCGCGGCTCTCCGGCGAAGTCGTCGGCGTGGTCGCACGCGATCTCGCGCGCCAAAAACCAGCCGTCCAGCCGCGTTTTGGCTCGTTCCTCCCGGAACAGCGCTTTTGCCGCTGCCGTGATCTTTTCCGCATCGTATCTGTGTTCCATAGCTCTCTTCTCCTTTGTGTCATCAAGTATGTACGACGGACAGCCCGTGGCTGCGCAGGATCTGCTCGTATCGCTGCCGTTCCTCCTCGGTCACGAAACCGTCCCGGAAAGTGTACGGTCGGCCGCATTTTTCCCATTTCTCGCGACCGTATTCGTGGTACGGCAGCAGCTCGAAGCGTATGCGGGCGCCATCGCACTGCCCGAACAGCGCGGCGAAGCGCTCCATATCCTCTGCCGAGGCGTTGAAGCCGTGGATCAGCGGGATCCGCACCAGCACGCAGGGACACGCGGCCAGCGCCGCGCGCAGGTTCTGCACGATCTGTTCGTTGCCCATGCCGGTGAAGCGCCGATGGATCTCGCTGTCGTGGTGCTTGCAGTCCATGATCAGCTCGTCGAGCAGAGGGAACAGCTCCGGCAGCCGCGCGGCCGTGCCGTTCGTCTCGATCGCCGTGCCGATGCCCCGCTGCCGCAGCAGCGTGAGCGCCGCCTTGAGCGGCGCGAACTGGCAGGTGCATTCGCCGCCGGTGAACGTGACCCCGCCGCCGTCAAAAAACATCGCCCGGCAGCGTTCGGCTTCGTCGGCCAGTGCCTCCACCGATACGCCGATGCCGCCTTTGTGCGGCATCCCCTCCGGGTTCGCGCACCACGGGCAGGCCAGATCGCAGCCCTGCAAATGGTACACCAGGCGGTTGCCGCGCCCGTCCTGTGCGTAGTTGAAGCCTTTTTGAAACAAACGCAGTTCCATGGCTCCCTCAGCTCCTCCTATTAGTTAACTCGATCAACTAATTGCACATACAGTATACCGCATCCTGCGAAAAATGCAAGAGCGTTCGGCAAAAAAAGAGGGATTTTTTTCGTGCCTTGCCAAACGGCGCGCGGGAGAGTATACTAAAAGACGAAGAAAGGCAGGTGGTGCGCACCATGGGCGAGCCGCAGAACCAAAACACGCTCAAGAGCAGCAACCGCGCGCGGCTGCTCGAACGCATCCGGCGGCAGCCGACGGCGCGGGCGGAGCTCGCGCGGCAGCTGGGGCTGACGAAGTCGGCCGTGACGCTGCTGACGGGCGAGATGATCCGGGAAGGGCTGCTGCGCGAGGCCGGGCCGGCGGAGAAAAGCGCGGCGCCGGGGCGGACATCGATCCTGCTCGATATCGTGCCGGATCACGCCTTTGCGGTGGGGATCGCGCTGCACCGCCGTGTTTGCCGGGTGTGCCTGACGGATCTTTCGGCGCGGCCGATCGCGGACGAGGAGCTTCCGACGCAGGCGCTCCCGTCGGGGGACGCGGCGCTGGCGCGGCTTTGGCAGACGGCGCTGCGACTGATGCGGCAGACCGGGGCAGATCCGGCGCGCTGCGTCGGCATCGGGACGAGTGCGCCCGGCCCGCTCGACCATGCGGGCGGGCGGATCTTGCAGCCGACGGAGTTCGCGCAGTTCTGCGGACTGCCGGTCGTCGAGCGCTTGCATCAGCGCGCCGGGCTGCCGGTATGTTTGGAGAACAACGCCGTCGCGCTGGCGCTGCTCGACCGTCTGCGGCGCGGCGGCGGGGACGGGAGCGTGCTGTTCACCGTGGTGGCGGACGGCATCGGCAGCGCGCTGCTGCAGGACGGCCGGCCGTTCCGCGGCGGGCGCGGCTTCGCCGGAGAGCTGGGGCACCTCTGCGTGGAGCCGGACGGGCTGCGCTGCACCTGCGGTGCGCGCGGCTGTTTGGAGCAGTATGCCACGCTGCGGGCGCTGCGCGCGCGGCACGGCTTCGATCGCTATGAGGAGATCGTCGACCGCGCCGAGGACGGTGACAGCCGGGCGCAGGCCGTGCTGCAGGATCTGACCGGGCATCTGGGGCTGGCGCTCGTCGATGCCGTCGATCTGTTCGACCCGGAGACCGTCGTGCTGTACGGCGAATACGGCTATCGGGCGACGGTGCTCACGGCGCGGCTGGCGGAGTATATCGCGGAGCATTCGCTGATTTGCCGGGCGCATCCGGTGGCGGTGCTGCCTTCGCCGCTGACGGCGGCGGATGCCGGGGCGGCGGCCGCCGTTTCGGCGCTCGATGCGTTTTTCGCCCGCGGCGGGCGGCTTTGACCGCAGAACGGCGGAAAGAGGAGATAGGGATCGCGTCCCCTTGCGGGACGAGATCCTTTTCTTTTTCCGATCCCGAAAAGCCGGGCACGCCGTCGGGACGTGCCTTTTTGCGTTTTGCTTTGCCTGTCAGGCGCTCAGTCGGGCGCGTCCCGGTGGCGGAAGCTTGCGGGCGTTTGACCGGTCTTGGCCTTGAAGGTCTTGCAGAAATGCGACTGATCGTAAAACCCCGTCTGTGCCGCGATCTTGTCAAGCGGCTCGTCCGTGTTGCGCAAAAGGCTCTTCGCGGCCATGATGCGCACGGAAGAGATGTATTGCCCGATCGACCGGCCGGTCTGCTCCCGAAACAGGCGGGAGATGTACGAGGGCGACATATGGATCAGCGAAGCGAGCTCGGCCGTGCGGATCCGCTGGGCATAGTGGCTGTGGATGTATTCCATGATGCTGTTGACCGAGGGTGAGCCGTTCGTCTGCTCAGCGGCGTCGATCAGCGGGATGCAGAACGTGTGCCACTCGTTCGCCTTGGCGATATACAGGCTGTGTCGGATGAGGGCATAGGTATCGGTGTTGTACAGGCCGATGCCGACGGAACCGATCCGGTCGCTGCGCAGGGCAAAGGTGATGTGCGCCTTGCGGCGGTAAGGATGCAGATCTGTCCGGTTATGCTCATCGGGGGCGAACCACACCTGATAGGGGGTCGTTTCGCGGGCGAACAGTTCCATGTGCGGCAGGCGCTGCTCCCGGCAGGACGGCTGCGCGGAGCAGCGCAGCGCGTCGCCCGTGCGCGGCACGTCGATGTAATGCCCCGCGGTGAAGAACTGTGCGAGCAGCTGTGCGCCGTCGGGCGATACCTGCGGATCCTGCGACCAGATCTGCAGGTCGGTCACCGCCACCCGCCGCCCCTGCGGCAGCTCGATGCCCCGGTCGGCCGCCGAGGTGATGCAGACTTTGTCCATGTGCATCAGGATGCGGCGGTATTCCTCGCTGATGTCGCGAAACAGCTTCACCAAAAGCAGCACGAGCTGGCTGCGGATGCACAGCTTGTAGCCCGGGCTGCGGCGGTCGGTCTCCTTGATCAGCTCCTGCAGGATCGCATGGACCGCGCCGTACGGCTCGATATGCTGATGGCGCGGCAGGAACACGTTGATGTTCTCGTGCGCGACCGCCGTGTACGGCAGCGTCATGTCCGCCGGGTCGGCCGGCGGCTCAAGATCCTTCGGCATCCGCAGGTGCATATGGACGGCGAAGAACTCCGCCGTTTCCGACAGCACGGTGAACGTGTAGGTCAGGCAGGGCGGGAAGAACACCATGTCGTTCTCCTGCAGCAGGAACTCCTTATATTCATCCTGATAGTCGATCAGGTCGAACCGTACGCTGCCGCGGATCAGGAAAAACAGATAGTCGTCACCAAGCCATTCGCGGCGCATTTCGCCGCCGCTTTTGACCTCGTGACGGAGCGAGACGACACTGGGGAGCAGATAAAGCATCTCGTCCATGTTCATCTCGTCGATATACGAATATCTCATGAAAAAAGTTCCTTTCCGGCCGTCGAGCGGGTGCGGTATGCTTCCAGTATAGCACATGGACGCCGAGAGCGCAAGCGCGGATATTACGATCGGATGTGGCGGCAGATGCGGAAAAAACGGTATTTTTGCGGAAAAACTTTCCTTTTGAGCGATGATTTATCGGTCATTGAGCACGATATGGAATAAATCATACGATCACGCGCTTGGTTTTTACAATGACAAACGGCGGCGGATGATGGTATCCTATCATCAGACGGAATACGACGATCACGGGAAAGGAGCAGCAGCCATGCACAGACGGTTTTTCTCCGTCGTCCTCGTCCTTCTGCTCACCGCGGGCCTGTATGTACAGGCGGCCGCCGGCGAAGCGCCCGGCGGGGCGGCCGAAGCGAGCGCCGCCGAAGCTGCCGGAACGGCCGAGGGCGAAGGCAGCTACGGGCAGTATCTTTCGCTGTCCGACGGCGCGGACGTTCGCGGCGAGGCCATCGTCCTGCCCGCCGGGCAGGCGGAGCAGACCGCGGGCAGCACGACGTGGACGGCGGATATCCCGCAGACCGGGCGCTATCACCTGAAGGTGCGCTATCGGCCGGATGCATCCTCCTTTGCCGAGATCTTGCGGCGGCTGCTGGCGGACGGCGCGGTGCCGTACCGGGAGCTGGACGGCTTCGCGCTGCCGCAGGAATATCGCGACGACGGCCCGGTCAAGACCGACATCTACGGCAACGAGATCCGTCCGCAGCAGGTCGCTGCCGGGCGGATCACCGAAAATTATCTCTTCGACTATGCCGGGGCATACAGCGAACCGCTGAGCCTTTGCCTGACGCAGGGCACGCATCGCCTGACGCTGGAGGATATCTCCGGCAAAGCGGAGGTGATCGCGCTGATCCTCGTCCCGGCGGGCGAGCTTGCCGACTATTCGGCCTATGCCGCGCGCCATGCGCAGCAGCCGGTCTATACCGGCGAGCCCATCACGCTGGAGGCCGAGCAGTCGGCCTATCGCTCCGACCAGACGCTGTACGCCGTCGGCGACAAGTCGTCGCCGCTGGTATCGCCGAGCGAGATCGGCAAGATCCGCCTCAATACCGTGGGCGGTTACCGCTGGGCCACGGTGCACCAGTATATCGTCTGGAACGTGACGGTGCCGAGCGACGGGCTGTACACGATCTCGTTCAAAGTGCGGCAGAACGTGAACGCCGCACAGCGATCCGGCCGCATCCTGTACATCAACGGCGAGATCCCCTTCCGCGAGGCGGCACGGCTCACCGTGCCGTATTCCACCCGGTGGCAGCGGCTCTGCCCCGGCGACGGGGAATGGCGTTTTTATCTGCACGAGGGCGTCAACGAGATCCGTCTGGAGGCGACGCTCGGACAGAACGATGCGACGCTGCGCACGCTGGAGGACAGCGTGCAGACGCTCAACACGATCTACCGCAAGCTGCTGATCGTCATCGGCCCCCAGCCGGACACGGCGCGGGACTATAAGCTCGATAAGCTCGTCCCGGAACAGCTCGCCCGGATGGCCGAGCAGGCCGAAACGCTGCGTGCTTGTGCCGATGCGCTGGAGGAATTCAACGGCGGGCGCAACGCCGGCGTGGGGCTGTTGCACACGATGGAGCGTCAACTCAAACGGATGAGCGACGATCCGGACAAGGTCGCGGGCGAGTTCTCGCAGTTCAAAACGAACATCGGCGCGCTTGGCACGTGGCTGTCCACGGCCAAGCAGCAACCGCTGGCCGTCGACTGTCTGACCGTCGGCGGCAGTCCGGCGGAGGAGCCGCCGCTCAACGCCGGCTGGTTCGCCCAGACCGCGTTCGATCTTAAGGAGTTTCTCTGCTCTTTCGTGACCGATTACCGCAGCATCGGCGAGATGGAGGAAGGCTCCTCTTCCTCGCTGAAGGTGTGGGTGTCCTCCGGCCGCGATCAGGCGCAGGTGCTGCGCAGCATGATCAGCGACAGCTTCACGCCGGCCGAGGGCGTCCACGTGCAGCTGGAGCTGGTGGCGAACGATGCGCTTTTGCCCGCGGTCGTGGCCGGCACCGGCCCGGACGTGAGCGTCAGCACCGGTGACGTCATCAACTTCGCCATGCGCCACGCCGCCTGCGACCTGACGCAGATGCCCGGCTTCGCGGAAGTCGCGGCGCGCTTCCCTGCCGCGCGGCTCATCCCGCTGCGCTATGTCGGCGGGATCTATGCTCTGCCGGAGAACTTGGCGTTCTCCGTGCTGTTCTATCGCACGGACATTTTGGCGGAGCTGGGGCTGAGCGTGCCCGAAACGTGGGACGATGTGCGCGCCATGACCTCGGTGCTGTCCAAAAACAATATGGAGTTCGGCCTCCCTGCGGGCAACGGCTCGTTTTTGCTGCTGCTGCGGCAGAGCGGCGTGCCGATCTATGAGGGCGACGGGATCTCCTGCTTGCTCGATCAGCCGGATGCGGTCAACGTTTTCCGCAGCTACACCGCCCTGTACGCCAACTACGGTCTGCCGCTGTCTTACGATCTGGTCAACCGCTTCCGCACGGGCGAGATGCCGGTGGCCGTGGCCGATTTCGGCATCTACAACACCCTGTCGGTGGCCGCGCCGGAGATCCGCGGGCTGTGGGCGTTCACCAAGGTGCCGGGCACGCCGCGGGCGGACGGCACCGTCGACCATACGACGCTGGCCGGCGGCTCGGCCGCCATGCTTTTGGCGAACGCCGCCGACCGCGATGCGGGCTGGACGTTCCTCAAATGGTGGACGTCGCCCGACGTACAGGCCCGCTACGCGCGGGAGCTGGAGAGCGTCCTCGGTCCGTCCGGCCGCTATACCTCGGCCGCGACGGAGGCGTTCGCCCGTTCGTCTTGGTCGGCCGAGGATATGCGGGTGCTGCAGGCGCAGCTTGCCGAGAGCAGCGCGATCGAGCAGGTGCCGGGCGGTTATCTGATGACGCGGCATCTGGACAATGCTTTCCGCAATGTGGTCTATAACGCGAAGGATCCGATGGATATGCTGTTCGACTATGTGTATAAGATCGACCGCGAGCTGACGGAAAAGCGGCAGGAGTTCGGCCTGCCCGTCGCCGCGCAGGAGGGACAGGGATGAGCAAGAACACAGGCGGAGCGGGCATCCCGCGGCAAAGAAGGATCGGGCCGGGGCAACGCCGGGACATGATCTTTTCCTATGCCTATCTGCTGCCCTTCCTGCTGATCTTCTTTACGTTCACCGTCGTGCCGGTGGTCGTGTCCATCGGCCTGTCTTTCACCGATTATAACATCCTCGAGCCGCCGCGGTTCATCTTTTTGCAGAACTATCTCAAGCTGTTCCTGTCGGACGACGAGTTCCTGATTGCCGTGAAGAACACGCTGATCATCGCGGTCATCACCGGGCCGGTCGGCTATATCCTCTCGCTGCTGTTCGCGTGGTCGATCAACGAGTTGCGGCCGATGCTGCGTGCGATCATGGTGCTGGTGTTTTATGCGCCGTCGATCTCCGGCGGCGTGTATATGATCTGGACGATCATGTTCAGCGGCGATGCCTACGGCTATATGAACGCGCTGCTGCTGTACACCGGGGTCATCGATACGCCGATCCAGTGGCTGACCGACCCCAAGTATATGCTGGGGCTGGTGATCGTCGTCATGCTGTGGATGAGCCTCGGCGCCGGCTTTTTGTCGTTCGTGGCCGGCCTGCAAACGGTCGACCGCTCGTATTACGAGGTCGGCTACATCGAGGGGATCCGTGACCGGTGGCAGGAGCTTTGGTTCATCACGCTGCCGCACATGAAGCCGCAGCTGATGTTCGGCGCGGTGATGAGCATCACCTCCTCCTTTGCCGTGGGCGATGTGACCACGGTGCTGTGCGGCTTCCCCAGCACGGACTATGCCGCGCACACGATCCTCAACCACCTGCAGGACTACGGCGGCATCCGGTTCGATATGGGGTACGCCAGCGCGATCGCCACGGTGCTGTTCGTTTTCATGGTCGGCACGAACCGGGCGGTGCAGCGCCTGCTGTCCAAGGTCGGCGAATGATGCGATATTCGATGGAGGGCAAGAGCCGATGGCAACAAAAAGCATACTGAAAGGGCGGCCGGGGCGCTCGCGCGCGGGCGATGCCGTCAACGCGCTGCTGCTGATCGTTGCCGGAGCATTCATGCTCCTGCCGATGGTGTTCGTGGTCAGCAACGCCTTCAAGCCGCTCGACGAGCTGTTCGTTTACCCGCCGCGGCTGTTCGTGCGCAACCCCACGTGGGACAACTTCGCCGCGCTCGGTTCGATATTCACCGATTCGTGGGTGCCGTTCTCCCGCTACATCTTCAACACCGTGTTCATCACCGCCGCCTCGACGCTCGGGCAGGTCGCGATCGCGTCCATGGCCGGCTACGTGCTGGAGAAAAAACGCGTGCCGGGCATCCGGGCACTGTTCCAGATCGTCGTCATGTCGCTGATGTTCACCTCCGGCCTGACGGCGATCCCGAACTACGTCATCATGAGCCGTCTGCATTGGATCGATACCTACGCGGCGCTGATCGTTCCGGCGTGCGGCGCATCGATCGGGGTGTTCCTGATGAAGCAGTTCATGAGCAACGTCCCGGACACGATCTTGGAGGCCGCGCGCGTCGACGGCGCCGGGGAGCAGCGCATCTTCTGGCGCATCGTCATGCCGAACGTCCGTCCGGCATGGCTGACGCTCATCATCTTTACCGTACAAAGTATGTGGGGGACGACCGGCGGCACGTTCCTTTACCGTGAGGAGCTCAAGCCCCTGCCCTATGCGCTCAGCCAGATCGTGTCCAGCGGCATCGCACGCACCGGCGCGGGCGCGGCCGTTTCCCTTTTGATGATGTCCGTTCCGATCGTGACGTTCGTCCTTACGCAGAGGAACGTTTTGCAGACGATGATGTCCTCGGGGATCAAGGAATGAGGTGCAACACCAAGATGCGTTCGCACAAAAGCAGAGCACGGGCCGCCGCAGCGGCCGTGCTGCTTTCGCTGCTGTTCGGCACGGCCGTCGGTGCCGCGGCCGAGAGCAGCGGCAGCTATCTGTACGACGAGCAGGGGCGTGCCGTCGCCGCACCGGAGGCCGCCGTCCTCAGCCGGTCGTTCACCGGGGACGAGGCCGGCACCTTCCGCTCCCCCGGCGACCTGTTCCTGACCGAGGATGCGCTGTACGTCGCCGACAGCGGCAACGCGCGCGTCGTCGTCCTCGACCGGCAGACCGGCGCCCTGCGCCGCACGCTCACCGGTGCCGTCGGTGAAGACGGCACGCTTTTACCGTTCGTCAAGCCCGTGGGGCTGCACGTGACGGCGGCGGGCGAGATCTTCGTGGCGGACAGCGAGGCTGCCGCCGTGCTCTGGCTCGATGCGCAAGGGCGCCTCATCCGTCGGCTGGAGCAGCCGACGGCCGACACGCTGCCCGAGGGGATGTATTTCAAGCCCACGAAGGTGTCCGTCGACGCCGCCGGGCGGATCTTCGTCGTGTCGGAAGGGTTCAACATGGGCCTGCTCGAGTTCGATCAGCAGGGTAGGTTCCTGCGGTCGATGGGCGCGCCGGCCGTGGCCGTCAGCGCCGTCGAGCTGCTGTGGCGCCGCCTGATGACGAAGGAACAGCGTGCGCGCACCGTCGCGAACGTGCCGACGGAATACAGCAACGTCACGGCGGACGACGAGGGCTTTTTGTTCGTGACCACTTCCGCCTATGAATACTGGCAGTTCCGGCAGGGCAAGATCCGGCCGCTGCGCCGGCTCAACGCCAAGGGCAGCGACGTGCTGGGGCAGAGCGACGCGCCGATCGGCGATCAGGACTATCCCGAGAGCGCGACGCACGGCGCGATCTATTACGGCCCGTCGACGCTCGTGGACGTCTGCCTGCTGCCGTCCGGCTGCTATGCCGTGCTCGACCAAAAGCGCGGCCGCGTTTTCGCCTATACGTCGGACGGGGATCTGATGTATGTTTTCGGCGGCAGCGGCGACCGCCGCGGCGCGCTGTCGCTCCCGACGGCCATCGCCTATGACGACGGCGATTTTTACATCGCCGATGCCGGACGCGGCGAGATCCTCCGTTTTTCCCTGACCGAATACGGCCGCCTGTTCTCTGCCGTGGCCGAGGCGCGTGCCGCGATCGACTGCGAACGCGAGGGCGCCTTGTGGGAGCAGATCCTGCAGGAGAACGCCAACTGCACGCTGGCCGTGCGCGGGCTGGGCCTTGCGGCCTACCGCCGTCAGGATATGCGGCAGGCGATGACGTATTTCCGCCGGGCGAACGACCGGGAGGACTGGTCGAAAGCGTTCGCGTTCGTGCGGCGCGCCTGGATCGAGGATCACGCGGTGCTGCTGCTCGTCATCGTCGCAGCCGCGGTGGCCGCGGCGCGTCTGCTTTCGCGGCTGCGGCGGCGCGCGGCCGAAACGGCGCCCAAAGGTTCGCTGCGGGCGGCGCTGCTGTACGCCGGCCGCGTCAGCATCCATCCGCTCTCCGGCTTTTGGGACCTTAAGCGGGAGCGGCGTGGCAGCCTTCCGGCAGCATTGCTGCTGTTTTCCGCCGCCTGCGTCGTGACCGTGCTGTCCGCCGTTTGCACGGGCTTCCTGTTCAACCAAAACGATCGGCAGAGCTACGACCTGTTCGGCACGCTCGCCTATCTGGCGGTCGGCTTTTTGCTCTGGTGTGTCAGTCAGTGGAGCGTCACGGCGCTGCTCGACGGCGAGGGCACGTTCAGGGACATCGTCACGGCCACCGGCTATGCCTGTACGCCGTACATCGCCCTGCAGCTTTTGGGGCTGCTGTGCAGCAACGTGATGATCCGGACCGAAGGCGACCTGCACACCGTGATCCTGACGCTGTCGTACCTGTGGCTCGTCGCCCTGCTGATCCTCGGCATGAAACAGACCCATGACATGAGCATGGCCAAAACGTTCCTCGTGCTGCTCATCATGCTGGTCGCGATCTTGCTGATCGTGTTCGTCGCGATGCTGCTGCTCGCACTGTATCAGCAGATGGGCGCGTTCATCCGGGATCTGTACGACGAGATCGTGCTGCGGCTGTGAGCCGGCACGGGACGACGGGCAAAAGGAGGAGCAAATGAAAAGATATGCGCTTTCCGCAGGCTGCCTGCTGAGCATGGTGCTGCTGCTGTCCTCCTGCGGCGCAGACATCGCGGAGGCTTGGGATCCGGCGCTCGCCTACGGCAGCGGCCACACGCAGAACACGGTGGCCGAGGAGGATCTTCGCCTGTATGCCGAGAACGACCGCCTTGCGCTGTGGATCGACGAGAACACGACCGCGTTCACGGTCGTGCAGAAAGACACCGGCCGCCGGTGGAGCTCCGCCGACCCGGAGAGCGAGGCGGGCACGGCGGGGCGCGCGCTCATGGCGCTGACCTATCTGACCCCCGGCGGCACGCTCGCCACCGTGGACACGATGTCCGCCTGCGTGGCCGACGGCCAATACACCTGCGAAAAGACCGACGACGGCGCCGAGATCACCTATTGCGTCGGCGAGATGACCGGGCAGCTCAAGATCCCTCTGGCGCTGTCCGAGGAGCGCTTCGCGGCGGTCTGCGAGAGTATCGGGGACGAGTTCTCCCGCGCACGGGTCGAGAACGATTACCGCTTGGCCGAGCAGAACGACGCCGAACTGATCGGGCGGTATCCGCTGCTTGCACAGCAGCCGCTGTACATCCTCAGCGATACGGTGCAGGCTTCGGCCGAGCAGCAGAAGCGTCTGGCGGCCATCCTGCAGGAGGCCGGCTACGACGCGGCACAGTATCAGGCCGACAGCGCCTTTTTTCCGCAGGACGGAGAAGAGGAGGAAACGCCGGTCTTCCGTGTCGTGCTGCGGCTGCGGCTGACCGAGGACGAGCTGATCGTGACCGTGCCGGGTGATGAGCTGCGTATGCGCAGCTCTTACCCGCTGACCTCCATCGATCTGCTGCCGCGCTTCGGCGCGCCGGCGCGGGGCGACGACGGCTATTTCCTTTTGCCCGACGGCAGCGGCGCGCTCATGCGATACTATAACGGCAAGGGCGCCGCACAGGCCTATGTGCTGCCCCTGTACGGCATGGACGATGCACAGGCGCCGACGGAGCTCGTTTCGCCTTATCCGGAGGTCTATCTGCCGGTGTTCGGCATGAAAAACGGCGACAGCGCCGTTTTGGCCACGATCGGCGAGGGCGATGCGATCGCCGAGATCCGCGCCTTCCCCGGCAGCGACAGCGGCTGCGCCTACGTGAACGCCGCGTTCAGCCTGCGCGCCACGTGCCGTTCGGCGCTGCAGACCGGCAAGGCGAACGACTATTTCATGATCGCCCAGAGCAAGCGCTACACCGGCGATCTGACCGTCCGCTATGCGTTCCTCTCCGGGGAGCAGGCGGACTACAACGGGATGGCCGCCTACGTGCAGCGGCAGATCTTCGGCGGCAGCGAGCCGCTGACGCCGGAGGCACCGCCCGTCGTGACCGAATACGTCGGCCTTATCCGCAAGACCGAGAGCTTCCTCGGCCTGTCCTACGAGAAAAAGGTGCCGATGACGACGTTCGCACAGGTGACGGAGCACACGGCCGATCTGCAGGCGAACGGCCTGCGCGGGCTGCGGGTGAAGCTGTCCGGCTGGTTCGGCGGCGGGTATCTGCACGGCTTCGCCGGCGGCGCGCGCGCGGAGCGCGCGCTCGGCGGCCTTGCCGGGGCGCAGGCGCTGGCCGAACGCCTGCGGCAGGACGGCGTCCCCCTGTTTTTCGATGCCGATATCCAGTACACCTACGACCGCTCGCTCGGCGACGGGTTCTCTGTCCGGCGGGATACCGTGCGCCTGCTCGATCACGGTGCCGGCAGCGTGTATCCCTATGACCGCGCGACCATGCAGCGGGACAGCGAGCGCACCGGCTATATCCACACGCCGCAGGCGACGGCGCGGGCGCTCTCCGGATATCTCGATAGCCTGTCCGCCGTCGGCGACGTCGGGCTGTCCCTGCGCCACGCCGGAAACAAGATCGCCGCCGACTATTCCGAAAAGCAGCCGGCCGACCGGCAAACGGCACTCGAGAGCCTGACCGCGGCCGTCGCGCAGGCGGCCGGGCAGCGCAGCCTGATGATCGGCGGTGCCAATGCCCGCATCCTGCCGTATGCCGATATCTGCCTCGATCTGCCGCTCACCTCGTCCGGGTCTTCCCTGACCGACGAGAGCGTCCCGTTTTTGCCGATGGTGCTCAGCGGCTATGTGCGCTTCACCGGCACGGCCCGCAGCCTCGAGGGCGACCGCGAGGGACAGCTGCTGCATCTGGCACAGACGGCCGGCGGCCTTTCCTATGTGTTGACCGCGCAGAACGGCCGGGAGGTGACGGACGGTCCGTGCGCCTTCCTGTATTCCACCGACTTCGCCTACTGGCGCAGCGACCTGCTGCAGACCGCCGTCGGCTACCAGAGCGCGCTCGACGGCCTTTCCGGGCGAAGGATCGTCCGCTATGACCGGGTGGGCGACGGCGTATACCGCACGACGTTCGCCGGCGGGGCGACCGTCACCGTCAACTACGGCGACAGCGCCGTGACCGTCGACGGAGAGCCGCTGTCCGCCCGCAGCTTCACCGTCCGGAACGGACAGGAGGGATGAGCCATGCGCCAAAAACACCTTTCTCTGGAAAAGCGACAGCGGCGGGTCGGCTATCTGTTTTTGCTGCCCTTTGCGGTGGGCGCGCTGTTCTTTATCCTCTACCCTATCCTGCTGTCGCTTCGTTTCAGCGTCAGCGAGGTCATCCCTACCGTGACCGGCTACACGCTGCGCTTCGTCGGCGCGGAGAACTTCCGGTATCTCTTCCAAAAGGATCCGAATTTCGTGCGCACGCTGGTCGAAACGCTGCGCACGATGCTGCTGAGCGTCCCGATCGTGCTCGTGTTCAGCTTTTTCATCGCCAGCCTGCTCGATCAGGAGTTCGTCGGCCGTTCGCTGGCCAGAGCGATCCTGTTTTTGCCGCTGATCGTGTCCTCCGGCGCCGTGTCGCGCCTGATGGCGTCCGATACCCTCGGCAGCACCATCGCCGAAAAGGGTACGTCCTCCGGCACGGAGCTGTCGACCGCGTTCGTCGCTTTTTTGGAGCAGTTCAAGATCAGCGATACCGTCACCGGCGTGCTGGTCTCGGCCATCGAGAACATCGGCACCGTTTTGGCGATGTCCGCCATCCCGATCGTGATCTTTCTGGCCGGGCTGCGGTCGATCTCTCCGTCGATCTACGAGGCGTCTTATGTGGAAGGCGCCACGAAATGGGAGGTCTTTTGGAAGATCAGCCTGCCCATGATCAGCCCTCTCGTGCTCGTCGTCATCCTGTACTGCGTCATCGACCAGTTCACCAGGGCCGACAACGCCGTTTTGCAGAACGTGTGGGACATCTGCTTCAACGAGGTGCGCTTCGGCCGCGGCAGCGCCATGGCGTGGGTGTATCTGGCGATCGTGCTGGCGATCCTGACGGCGGTCTACCTGATCGTCGACCGTTTCGTTTTTTACAATGACTGAGGAAAGGAGCCGACCGGCTATGCGAGCCTCCACCCGGCAAAGGATCCGAAAAAAGGCGATCCCCGTCGCCATGGCGCTGCTGCGGGCGGTGCTGTTCACGGCGCTGACGTTCGTCGTCATCTACCCGCTGCTCACGAAGCTCTGCGCCTCGTTCATGGCGCTGCGGGACGTCCACGATATGTCCGTGCGCTATATCCCGCGTCATCCGACGCTCAGCCATTACCGCGACGTCTGGCGTCAGCTGGATCTTTCGGCGGTCTATCCGCTGACGGTGCAGTTCACCGCCCTCGTCGCCCTGCTGCAGACGTTGTCCGCCACCGTCGCGGGCTACGGCCTTGCCCGTTTCCGCTTCCGCCTAAACGGCGTTTTCCTCGCCTTGGCGCTGGTCGGTACGGTCGTCCCGCCGGATCTGCTGCTCGTCCCGCTGTTCAGCGAGTTTCGGTATTTCGACCCGTTCGGCCTCGTTTCGCTCGTCACCGGAGGCGCGCCGCCCTCGCTGATCGGCACCCAGTGGCCGCTCATTTTGCTCGCCGTCACCTGCACCGGCTACCGCTGCGGACTGTTCATCTTCATCCTGCGGCAATTCTTCCGCGGGATGCCGCGGGAGCTGGAGGAGGCCGCATATATCGACGGCGCCGGGCCGGTGCGCGCGTTTTTGCGGATCATGCTGCCCGGCGCGCGCACGATGATGGTGACGGTGTTCCTGTTCGGCTTCGTCTGGACGTGGCTGGACATCAAGTATATCCCGACGCTGATGCCGGATATGCCGCTGCTCGTGACCGAGGTGCAAAAGATCTCGGCCCTCGGGCTGGACGCCTCCGCGAACACCGTGGCGCGCAGCCTGCTCGTCAACGCCGGCGCGGTCTATCTGATCGTGCCGCTCGTCCTGCTGTATCTGTTCACCCAGCGATATTTCGTCCAAAGCATCGAGCGCAGCGGGCTGGTCGGATAGGCCGCCCGTCCGCGCCCGGAAAAGAAAGGGGGATGCCCGGCAAAGCGAACGGATGACCGTGCGTGCTTGGAGAGGCACCGAAAACACTACTACATCGTTCAACAAAGGAGTAGGATCCATGGACCGCAAACGCATCATCACGCGTCCGCTCGCGCTGCTCGGCGCCGCCGTGCTGCTGTTCTCGGCAGTCGGCTGCGGCAGACAGACCGGGCCGGACGGCTCCGCGCCGAACAGCGGCACCTCGCAGCTGCCGACCGCCCCGGACGATCCGCAAAGCAGCGCAGGCACGCTGCCGGCGGACAGCGACACGGAGAGCACGACCGGCACCGGCACGGCCGGTACCGGAAAGACGACGAAGCCTCCGACGAAAACCGCCGCGGTAAAGACCACGTCCGGTAAGACGCAGAGCGATAAAACGCAGCAGGCCAAAGACGCGCTGGACTTCGGCGGCAAGACCGTGACGCTGATCTATGAATGGAAGCCGCAGACCAAAAAAGGCGTCAGCGCCGCGACCGACCGCTGGATCGACCGCGTGGCCGAAGTGGAGAAGAAGTTCAACTGCAAGATCGAGCAAAAGCAAGGGGCGAGCAATACCGAGTATAACGGCAACATCGTCACCAGTGTGCTCAACGGCAGCCCCGTCGGGCACATCATCAGCATCAACGGCAACGCGAACTATAACTTCATCCGCTCCGGCATCGTGGCCTCGCTCGATGCCGCCATCAAGCAGACCGGCATCGACATGACCGATGCACGGTATAACCAGACCATCCGGCAGTATTACCATGTCAACGGTTCGCAGTATGTGTTCGGCTACACCACCTTCGGCGACACCACGCGGGACGTCAGCGGCCTTTGGGCGTATAACAAGCGGATCATGAACGCCATCAAGGTCGATCCCTATGCGCTGTATCAAAGCGGCGACTGGACATGGCAAAAGGTATCCGAGATCGCCAAGGCGGCCACCGTGCGCAACAGCAGCGGCACCGTCACACAGTACGGTCTGGGCATCTCCGGTGCGATGGCCGTGCTGATCCAGCTCTCGCTGGCCAACGGCGGCCGTCTGGGTACGGTCGACAGCTCCGGCAGCCCGAAGATCACGCTGGATACGCCGAACAACCGCGAGGCGTTCGAGCAGCTCTATCAGTGGGGCAGCGTCGATAAGACCGTGCTCGGCAATGCCGGCGACATGGCTTGGAACGCGATCGACAAGGAATTCGCCAAGGGCAATATCGCTATCCTCGCCGGCGGCGCCGCGCTCGTCAACATCTGCTACGAGCAGGGCATGAAAGACGAGATCGGCATCGTCCCCGTCCCGAAAGGCCCGCGCGCGACCGGCTACGTGTCGCAGATGAACATCGGCTACGGCTATTTCATCCCCGTCACCTACCAAAAGGATGCGGCCAAATACCTCATGCTGATGGATGAGCTGTATATGCCGTATGAAGGCGTCAGCCAGGATACCCTGTTCAAGGAGCGCTGGATCTCCCGCTTCACCGATGCCAACGCCTATAAGCTGTTCAAAAGCATGTATACCGACACGGCCCATCAGGTGACCGATATGCTCAGCCTGTTCGACGTGAGCTGGGGCGATCCGGCCTTCAGCACCGTCGCCGGCAACGTCATGCGCGGCACGATCACGCCCGGCAATGCGATCGACACTTATGCCGACACCTATCAGACCGTCGTCAACGATAAGTTCGACGGCTACAAGATCACCGGTATCAAGAACGGAGGATGAACATGAAAAAGCGGATCTTCTGCGCGTTTTTGGCAGCAGCCATGCTGCTCTGCCTTATCCCTCTGTCTGCCCTCGTCGGCG
>JAJXDX010000146.1:0-1988 GCA_021640185.1 Oscillospiraceae bacterium
GGGCGCTTGTGCGTGATGCTGCTGCCCTCGATGCCGATGCAGTCGCACAATCCTTTGGCCAGCACTTTGCCCTGCGGCATCTCGAACAGCTGGTATTTCAGCGACGAGCTGCCCGCATTGATGACCAGGATCTTCACGAACATCCTTCCTTTCCCATTCGGTTAGCGCCGCTCACAGCAGCGCGGTGAACCGCTCGTAGGCCGCGTCGTAGGCCGCCGTGTCCTGCGGCAGATAATCGCGCGGCTGCTCCGATGCCGCGATGATGCGGCGCGCCTCGGACAGATCGGCGATCTCGCCGAGATGCATCAGCTGCACGGCGATGTTGCCGGTGGCCGTGGCCTCGATCGGCCCGGCGACCACGTGGACGCTGCACGCGTCCGCCGCCATCTGGCACAGCAGCCGGTCTTTCGTGCCACCGCCGATCATGTGGATCACGTTGTACTGCAGGCCGGTCACCTCGCGGATCGCATGGAAGGTGTAGCGATACTTCATCGCCAGGCTCTCGTAGATGCAGCGCATGATCTCGCCACGCGTCTGCGGCACGTACTGGCCGGTCTTGCGGCAGAACTCCTGCACGCGGCGCGGCAGGTCGCCGGGGGCGACGAAGCTGTCGTCATCGGGATCGATGAAGCACTTGAACGGTGCGCAGGCCAGCGCCTCCTGCTCCAGATCGCCGTAGGACACCTGCGCGCCCTCGCGGATCCACTGGCGGCGGCTCTCCTGGATCAGCCACAGACCCATGATGTTTTTGAGGAAACGCGTCGTGCGTCCGTAACCGCCCTCGTTGGTCAGGTTGAAGCGCATGGACACCTCGTTGATGACCGGAGCGGGCAGCTCCGTGCCGAACAGCGACCACGTACCGCAGCTGATGAAGATGAAGTCCTTCTCCTGCGACGGCACGGCCACGACGGCAGAACCGGTGTCGTGCGTCGCGACGGCGATGACCGGCACGCGCGGCGCGCCGAGCTCTGCGCAGATCTCCTCGCTGAGCAGGCCGTAGCTGTCGCCCGCATCGATGATCTGGGGGAACAGCCGCGTCGGGATGCCCAGCCGCTCGAGCAGATCAAAGGCCCAATCCCCCGTTTTGGGATCGAGGCACTGGGTGGTGGACACATTGGTGTACTCCGCGCGCATGACGCCGGTCAGCAGATAAGCGAACAGGTCGGGCATGAGCAGCAGCTTGTCCGCACGCTCCAGCTTATCGGGATCGTTGAGCTTGAGCGCCTCCAGCTGGAACAGCGTATTGAGCGGCACGATCTGGATGCCCGTGCGGCCGTACAGCTCCTCGCGCGGGATGTCCTCGAACACCTTCTCGATCATGCCGACGGTGCGCTCGTCCCGATAGTGGACGGGGTTCTCCATCAGGCGCCCCTTGCTGTCGATCAGGCCGAAGTCGACGCCCCACGTATCGATGCCGATCGCATCGAAGCCGCCGGCGTGCACCGCCTTGGTGATGCCCTGCTTGATCTCGTAAAACAGGCGCAGCACGTCCCACTGGAACACACCGCAGACCTTGACCGGGTCATTAGAAAAGCGGTGGATCTCCTCCATGTGGATCTTTCCGCCGTCGTATGTACCCAAGATCGCACGTCCGCTGGATGCGCCGAAATCGAATGCCAACACTCGTTTGCTCACGCTGTCGATCTCCTTTCTTCGTTCGCGGAGCACTGCATCGCGCTCGTGCCCCACTTTTACGTCGCCATTATACTACAAAAAATCGCCGACGTCCAGTTCTGGCGGCGATTTCGATAATTGCGCACTTGATTTTTTTGAAATGATATGATATGATCATAAATGATCGATCCGGACACCGGATAGACCCGTCTACACCAGATATAGTGATGAAGGAGAGAGCATCATGCTGCCTTTGGAACGGCAAAACAAGATCTTGGAGATCCTTGACCGGCGGCAGGCCGCCACGGTGGAGGAGCTGTGCAGCGAGCTGTACACCAGCGGCGCGACGATCCGCCGCGACCTGCAGATCTTGG
>JAJXDX010000146.1:1998-4929 GCA_021640185.1 Oscillospiraceae bacterium
GCACGGCGGCGCCGTGCATATCGATGCCAACGCCCGCGACTTCCCGCTGACGCTGCGCGAGAACGAGAACCTCGGAGCGAAGGAACAGGTCGCCCAGCGGGCGGTGGCGATGATCCGCGACGGGCAGACGCTGTTTATGGATCCCAGCAGCACGGTGTGTCTGCTGGCGCGGCGGCTGGGCGGTTTCCAGCATCTGCGCGTGATCACGAACGGACTGAAGACCGCCACGATCTTGGCCGATCTCGGCGGTGTGGACGTATTCGGCACGGGCGGCCATCTGCGCGACAACGCCAAATCCTTCGTCGGCCCGCAGGCCATGGAGTTCGTGCAGCAGTTCAATGCCGATATCGCGTTCATCTCCTGCCGCGGGGTCGACCCGGAGGTCGGCATCACCGATTCCGACGAGCAGGAGGCGGCGCTCAAGCGCGTGTTCATCCGCAACGCGAAACGGGTCATCCTGCTGTGCGATTCCTCAAAGCTGGGCAAGCGGTATTTCTGCAAGATCGGACCGCTGGATGCCGTGGACAGGGTGCTGACGAACGGTCAACTCCCGCCGGAATACGTCCGGCGGGAGCTGTGAGCATCGCTGCCGCCCGGTACAAGATATAGCGCGATAAGAAACGGGCGAACCGACGCGTCAGTGCGTCGGTTCGCCCGTTTTTCGTGATCAAAGCTGAACTTATGCGCAGATCTGCGCATCTCGCCGCCGTTTGCCCGCGCGCACGCGCACATCCGTCCCCGGAGAGGGATACACACGCATCATTTTATCCGTTATCCCCGGCGAGCGGTGGCCCGGACACAAGCGAGCCCCCTTTCGCCTTTTCTTTTCATTATCCTCTGCGAGCGGTGGCCCGGACACAAGCGAGCCCCCTTTCGCCTTTTCTTTCCGTTATCCCCGGCGAGCGGTGGCCGAGCCGTCCTTCGCCCGCAGTTCGGCACGCAATTCCGCGCGTGTCTGCGCCGGTGCCTCGGCGCGGGCGGCGCTGTCCGCCTCGGCGGCGTCGCGGTCGCGCTCCCAATGGGACAGGATGTGTTCGGCCGTCACCGCGGCGCCGTGCGGGAAGGGATCCTCCGCCATACGCTGCGCCATCGCCTGCAGCCGCGCGGGATCGTTCGCCAATTCGGCGGCCAAACAGATGACCTCGTCCCAGTCGTCCGCGCCGACGGCGAAGCGCCGCTTTTTCATGAAGTCGAAGTTGCGGCTCTCGCAGCCCGGCACGGCCAGCATCAGCACCATCGGCAGATGGGCCGCGGCCATCTCCGTCGTCGTCAGGCCGCCGGGCTTGCTGATGCACAGATCGGATGCTGCCATGTACAGCGGCACCTCGCGCGTGAAATCCACCACGACGGTATTCGGCATTTCCTTGCGCCCCAGCTGCCGGTACACGCGCCGGTTGTTGCCGCACAGGATGATCAGCGTCACGTGCTCCGGCAGCGTGCGGCGCAGCTGCGGGGCGATGTGATTGATGCGCCCGCAACCCATGCTGCCGCAGCTGAGCAGCACGACCGTGCCGTCCGTCGGGATGCCCAGACGTGTTCTGGCCTCCGCCTTGGCGGGCAGATCGTAAAAACCGCGGCGGATCGGGATGCCGGACACGACGATGCGCGCGGGATCGACCCCGCAGTCGGTGAACTCCAGCCGCAGATCCTCCGCCGGGATGAACGCCGCCGCCGCCTCGATGGAGGAGACGCCGGGGCTGCAGGTGTAGTCCGTCGCCATAAAATAGAACGGTACGTTATAGCCGAAGCGGCGGTGCGCCTCGGTCACCAAGATCCCGGCGAACACGTGTACACACAGGATCGCATCATACCCCTCATCCTTCACGGCGCGGTAGAACCGCTCCGCACCGAGCGAGATCGTTTCGTACAAAAACTGCGGCGGGCGGTTCTCCTCATAGCGGTAGGCGCGGCCGAACAGGTTCGGCAGGTTCTTATATACATAAGAGTGTCCCCAGCTGATGAACTCGGACGCCACCTCCGAGATGTATGCCAGACAGTCGCGGACGTCGCACCGCGTCACGCCGCGGCGCGTCATCTCCTCCCGCACGGCAGCCGCCGTGGAGTTATGCCCGCCGCCGGTATTGGCGGACAGGATCAGGATATGCGGATCACTCATCGTTTTCCCCTCCTTGTGTCGTTACGTCCGGCCCGGCCTGTGCCGGGCGCGGCCGCGCCCGCAGCTGACGGAAAAACCCGGTCAGCTGATCGCGGCATTCGTCCGCCAGCACGCCGGAGCAAAGCTGCGGACGGTGATTGTACGACAGCGCGAACAGGTCGACCAGCGACCCGCACGATCCGGCCTTGGGATCCGCCGTGCCGAATACGACGCGCCCGATCCGGGCGTTGATGATCGCTCCGGCACACATCGGGCACGGCTCCAGCGTCACATACAGCGTGCAGCCGAACAACCGCCAGCCGCCAAGCGTGCGGCAGGCCTCGTCGATCGCCTCGAGCTCGGCGTGGGACAGGGCGTTGCGCGCCCGCTCGCGGCGGTTGCGCCCACGCCCGATCACGGTGCCGTCGGCATCCCGAACGATCACGGCACCGACCGGCACCTCGCCTTCCCCTGCCGCCTCGGCAGCCAGCGCCAAGGCACAGCGCATATATCGCTCGTCAGAAAGAGCCAGCGTTTCGCTATCCATCGCGGACCTCTCGCGGCGCGTCACGTGACCGCGTCGACGACCGTCAGCACGATCATGATCAGCACGCCGATCAAAAACACCGGTGCGGTCAGCAGCGTGCCCATGCGTTCGCCGCCGGTCAGCAGGCTCTTGCGCGGCAGGCTGCGGAACAGCTCGCTGCGCCGCGCCGCCAAAACGGCCAGTGCGATCAGCCCGATCGCGGCGATGCCGTAGACGATGACGGCGCTGAACGCGCCGACCGCCGCGTCGCTCATCCCGGCGGTCAGGTATTCGGACAGGCACGAAACGG
>JAJXDX010000146.1:4939-5926 GCA_021640185.1 Oscillospiraceae bacterium
GCCACGCACAGCCAGATGTTATCGGTCATCACCAGCAGCCAGCCGAGCGCCAGCCCCACGATGAACGCGAACGGGATCTGCTCCACGTTGCCGTGCATCAGGCCGAACAGCAGCGCCGATACCGTCACGGCGAACCAGTCGCCGTGCGTGCGCAGCGCCTGCATCACATAGCCGCGGAACAGCAGCTCCTCGATCAGTGCGGGCAGCACCGCGATCGTGAAGATATACAGCAGCAGCCCCTGCGGCGTGTGTTCCAGCATATCCGGCATCTCCGGCACGGAGGCGCCCATATCCTCGAAGAACGAGGACACGATGTTCGAGATGATATTGGCGGCCATGCAGATGCCCATGGCGGCAAGCACGCCGAAAAAGGCATCGCCCGCGTTGACCCGCTTCGCCGGGGAGAGCGGGAACTGCCGCCGCCCGCCGATCAGCGCCACCAACAGCGCCGGCACGAGCATGGCGAAGGTATATACGCCGGCATAGATCAGCAGATATTGCGTGCGGGTGAACCCGAGCAGATCGTCCTGCAGGCGGTCCGGGGTCAGCACCCCGGCAAACAGCAGGATGTAGGCGAGCACGGTGAACGTCAGGCGCGACCCGGCGGTGATCGCCAACATGATCGCTCCGGCGAAATTGCCCTGCTTGCGCAGGGCGCGCCGCTCCAGCTGCGCCGGTGTCGGCGCGGGCGGGACGTAATACGGCTGCCCGTAGGGCGGCTGCGGCTGATACGGATACATGGGAGCACGCTCCTTTTCTGCGTGGCTTTTTGCCGGTCTGCCGCTTTACGTTCGGCGCGGGCGCGACCGGATAGGTCTATTTTATCATATCCCGGCCGATTTGTACAGAGAAAAAACGCATTTCTCCGTCCTGACCGGCGGCGTCCGGCCGTCGGCAGACGGCCGGGAAAGAAAAAATTTTTCCGCACGCGAAAAATGTAGGTTTGTCAAACATATTGTACAGCGAACTCAATTGGCGAGAGCCAGC
>JAJXDX010000147.1:0-1087 GCA_021640185.1 Oscillospiraceae bacterium
CCTGTACACGATCGCGCTGCGCTATCGCCAAAACGTAAAGAACAACAGCACGGTGTATCGCCGCCTGACGATCGACGGCGTCGTGCCGTTCGCCGAGGCCGCGGCCATCGGCTTCCCGTATTCCTCCGGTTTCTCGCCGTTCGTGCCGGGCGATGAGGAGAACGGGGCATACACGTTCTATCTGACGGCGGGGCAGACGCACACGCTGCGTCTGGAGGCCGTGACCGGTGTGTTCTCCTCCGTACTGGAGGACGGGCAGCAGCTGGTCAGCGAGCTCAACGCCGTCTACCGTCAGATCCTGATGATCACCGGCCCTTCGCCGGACCTGTACCGCGACTACAGCTTTTCCGCATTGATCCCGGAAACGCTGGCGAAGATGCAGGAGCTGATCGGCCGGTGCGAAACGCTGGCCGACGACGTGCGCCGCATCACCGGGTGGGAAGACGGCTCCGAGCTGTCCTCCATCCTGATGACGATCTCGACGCTGAAAAAGATGACCGAGGACGACACCACGATCGCCGCACGTTTTTCGAACTTCCGTGACAACATCACGGCGCTGGCCTCGTGGGTGCTGGACACCGCCGCGCAGCCGCTGGAGATCGACTATCTGCTGATCGGCGGCGACGAGAGCGATGTCGGCGGCAACGGCACGTTTTGGGACGCGCTGCGTTTTCAGACCGTGCAGTTCCTTAACTCCTTCGTCATGGACTACAGCAGTCTGGGGCAGGTCGGCGGTACGCAGGCGCAGACGATCACCGTCTGGCTGCAGACCGGCCGCGATCAGTCGCAGATCATCCGCAGCCTGATCAATCAGGACTTCACCCCGGCCACCGGCATCGGCGTGCAGCTGCAGCTGGTGGCGGGCGGCAGCCTGCTGCCCGCGGTCATCGCCGGGCTGGGACCGGATGCCGCGCTGCAGCTGGGGCAGGGCGAGCCGCTGAACTACGCCTTCCGTCATGCGGTGGCAGATCTTTCCGCCATGCCGCAGATCGACGAGGTGCGCGCCCGCTTCGATGCCGAGGCGCTGACGCCGTTCACCTACGGTGACAGCCTGTACGCGCTGCCGGAGAGCCAGTCATTCCAGATG
>JAJXDX010000147.1:1097-4733 GCA_021640185.1 Oscillospiraceae bacterium
ATGCTGTTCTATCGCAAGGATATCCTGGCGCAGCTGGGGCTGACGGCCGACGATCTGTCGACGTGGGAGCGCATCCGCAAGGTCGTGATCCCGGAGCTGCAGAAGAACTATCTGGACTTCGGCCTGCTGCCGACGCTGGGCAACTACGCCATGCAGCTGTACCAGAGCGGCGGGGCGGTCTATACCGACGACGGGCGCGGCTCGCGCCTGTCGGACGAAACGAGCGTGCGCGTGTTCGAGCGGTTCACGCGGCTGTATACCGAGTATCTGCAGCCGGTGGCGTTCGATTTCGCCAACCGGTTCCGCACGGGCGAGATGCCCGTGGCCGTGATGGATCTGAGCGCGTACAACCAGCTGTCGGTCTTTGCACCGGAGATCAGCGGCCTGTGGGGGATGCTCCCCGTGCCCGGCACGGTGCGCGAGGACGGCACGCTCGACCGCACGGCGACGCTGAGCGTTTCCGCCTGCGTGATGTTCGACTACGGCACGCAGAAGGACGCGACGTGGAGGTTCATGTCGTGGTGGACGTCCGCCGGGATCCAAAAGCAGTACGGCCGCAGCATGGAGAGCATCATGGGCACGGCGGCGCGCTATACCAGCGCGAACCGCGAGGCCTTTGCCTCGGTGTCGTGGAGCGGCGAGCTGCGCCGCGCCATCGCCCTGCAGCAGAACAGCCTGCGCGCCCTGCCCGAAGTGCCCGGCGGCTACTACACCTCGCGCTATTTCGACTTCGCTTACCGCGACGTCGTCAACGATAACAAGGAAGTCCGCCCGACGCTCAACGAGATCGTTTTGCAGATCGATGCCGAGATCGCGGACAAACGCGAAGAATTCGGCCTTGACTGATCTGGCCCGAAAGGAGAGAACACCATGCGTTCGACTGCACGTTCCGGCAGGTTCTCGCGGTTCTGCAGCCGTTATATGGAGGACTATCTTTTCGTTGCTCCGTATACGGTACTGTTTTTCATCTTCACCGTCATCCCGGTCGGCGCGTCGATCTTTTTGAGCCTGACGAACTGGAACGTGCTGGAAACGCCCTCCTTCGTGGGACTGAAGAACTATTTCAAATTGTTCCTTGAAGATCCGATCTTCCCGCTGGCCATCCGCAACACGCTGCTGATCTCCATCATCACCGGACCGGTCAGCTTTTTCCTCTCGCTGTTCGTGGCGTGGCTGGTCAACGAGTTCGATCACCGGCTGCGCACGCTGCTGACGCTGCTGTTCTATGCGCCGTCGCTGTCCGGCGGTGTGTATCTGGTGTGGCAGATCATTTTGTCGAACGACTCGAACGGTCTGCTCAACGCGCTGCTGATGGATCTTAACATCATCTATCAGCCCATCCTGTGGACGACGGACACGAAGTATATGTTCGCCTCATGCATCGCGGTGGTGCTGTGGATGAGCTTGGGAACGAGCTTTTTGTCCTTCATCGCCGGGTTCCAGAACGTCGACCGCACGCTGTACGAGGCGGGCGCCGTCGACGGGCTGAAAAACCGCTGGCAGGAGCTGTGGTACATCACGCTGCCCAGTATGCGTCCGCAGCTGATGTTCGGCGCGGTGATGAGCATCACCGGCTCGTTCGGGATCGGCGACGTCATCAGCGGTATCTTCGGCTTCCCCAGCACGAACTACGCGCTGCACACACTGGTCCACCATTTGCAGGATCACGGCAACATCCGTTTCGAGATGGGCTACGCTTCGGCGATCGCCACGGTGCTGTTCCTGATCATGATCGTTTCCAACCGGCTCGTCCAGCGGCTGCTGGCGAAGCTGGGCTGACCGGCACGCAGCCGCGGATAAGGGAGGTCGCCGCATGGAAAAAGCGCAGCGCATCAGAACGGCGAAACGCCACGCCAAAGTCAACCGCTCGCCGGTGACGACGGTGTTCCTGTTTCTGTTCGTGCTGATCCTTGGTCTGTTCATGGTCATCCCGCTCGTGCTGATCGTCAGCAACAGCTTCAAGCCCCTCAACGAGCTATGGATATTCCCGCCGAAGCTGTTCCCGATGCATCCGACGACGGATAACTATCGCGATATGATCACCGTGATGAGCGACTCGGTCGTGCCGTTCACGCGGTATCTGTTCAACACCGTGCTGATCACGGTGTGCGGCACGGCGGGGCACATCGTTTTGGCCTCGATGGCCGCGTTCCCGCTGGCCAAGAAAAAGTTCCCCGGCCGCGGGCTGATCTTCGGCATGATCGTGATGGCGCTGATGTTCAACGGCACCGTCACCGCGATCCCGAACTACGTCACCATGGCGAAGCTGAAATGGATCGACACCTATCTGCCGATGATCGTGCCGGCCTTCGCCTCGTCGCTGGGCCTGTATCTGATGAAGCAGTTCATGGAGCAGATCCCGGATGCGCTGCTGGAGGCGGCGCGCATCGACGGTGCGTCGCAGTGGCACATCTTCTGGCGCATCGTGATGCCGAACGTGAAAAGCGCATGGCTGACGCTGATGCTGTTGAGCGTGCAGGGGCTGTGGAACACCGGCTCGACGAGCTTCGTGTTCAGCGAGGAGCTGAAAACGCTGGCCTACGCCCTGTCGCAGATCTTGGCGGGCGGCATCGCCCGGCAGGGCATCGGCAACGCCGTGTCCGTGCTGATGATGGCAGTGCCGATCGGGATATTCCTGTTCACGCAATCGAACATCATCGAAACGATGTCCACCTCCGGCATGAAGGATTGACATCGCGTCCGCCGCAGAGAAAGGGGTAGTCCCGTGCCGCAAACGCAAAACAAAAAGCCATTGCCCGTGCGCCTGCTTTCGGCGCTGCTGCCGGCGGTGCTCCTGCTGCTGTGCCCGTTTTGCGCGGCCGCGGCGGGGGACAGCCGGTACGGGCAGAGCTATGCCGCCTATACCTACGATCTGGAAGGTGATCCGGTGGCGACGCCGGTCGCCTTTTCGCCGACGCGGCTGATCACCGGCTACGATCTGGGCGATAAGCCGCTGAGCGATCCTTCCGACATCACCTATGACGGCGGTGAGCGGATCTACATCACCGATTCCGGCAACGATAGGATCTTGGTGGTCGACCGGTCGCTGTCGCTCGTGCGGGTGATCGACCGCTATGTGCTCGACGGGCAGGAAACGGCGTTTTCTTCGCCGTCGTGCACCGCCGTCGCCGACGGGATGCTGTACATCGCCGATACGCAGAACGCACGCATCGTCGTGCTGCGCGCCGATGACCTGTCGACCGACCGCGTGCTGGCGCAGCCGGAGATCGCGGCGCTGGGCGAATACAGCTATCTGCCGGCGAAATTGGCGGTGGATGCCTCCGGGCGGATCTACGTCATCGCGAAAAACATCAATAAAGGTCTGATCCAGCTGTCCCGCGACGGGGAGTTCGAAAGCTTCCTCGGCGCGCCGAAGGTGTCGCCGACGCTGTCCGACATCATCGTCCGCCGCCTGTTCTCGCGCAAGATGCGCGACCGGATGATCAAAAGCGTGCCGACGGAATACAACGCCGTCAGCATCGACGACGACGGTTTCCTGTTCGCGACCAGTCAGTCGACGAACATCGATCCCATCGCCCGGCTCAACGGGCAGGGCAGCAACGTGCTCAAGTACACCTACGAGGCGCCGAAGGGCGACGGCTACTACGCCGACGCGAACGGCAAGCGCGTGGATAC
>JAJXDX010000147.1:4743-5871 GCA_021640185.1 Oscillospiraceae bacterium
TGGATACGCTGTTCATCGATATCGTCCCGCGCAGCGACGGCGGCTATTTCGCGCTGGATTCTGCTGCCGGGCGCATCTTCTCGTACGATCGGCAGGGCATCCTGCTGTATGTGTTCGGCTCGGCCGGGACGGGGCGAGGGCTGTTCTATTCCGCGTCGGCGATGGAATACGTCGACGGGCGGATCTTGGTATCCGACAAAAGCAACGGCACGATCACCGAGTTCTCGCTGACCGAGTTCGGTCAGGCCGTCAACGACGCGGCGCGGCTGTCCGCTGCCGGCAACAGCGAGGAGGTCCGCGCGGCATGGGAGAACGTGCTGCGCCTGTGCTCGAACTACGACACGGCCGAGATCCAGCTGGCGAAGCTGGAGATCGGCGAGGAGGAATACACCTCCGCCATGCAGCGGCTGTCCGCGATCAACGAAAAGACGAACTACGGCATCGCGCGCGGCTATGCCCGCACGCAGTGGCTGCGCGGCAACTTCTATCTGCTGGCGATCGCGGCGGTGCTGGTGATCGGCCTGCTGGTGCTTTGGGTGCGCGTGCTGCGCCGCCGTTCGGCGGTCGCCCGCGTGCGGGAGAGCGCATTTTATCGCGAGGTGACCTATGGCCTGCACGTGATCGTGCATCCGTTCGACGGTTTTTGGGATCTGAAACGGGAAAAACGCGGCAGTCTGCGCGGCGCGCTGACGATCTTGGCGTTGTTCACGGTGCTTTGGGGCGTGCGGGCGCGGTTCTCCGGCTATGTGTTCACGACGCAGCCGTACCGCGACATCCGTGTGCTGCGCAGCATCTTGGGCATCCTGATCCCGCTGGTGCTTTGGGTGATCTCCAACTGGTGCTTCACCACGCTGATGGACGGCAAGGGCACGCTGCGCGACACGTTCGTCGCCTCGTGCTATGCGCTGACACCGTACGTGCTGCTCTCGCCGCTGCAGTTGGCGCTCAGCTACATCCTCGTCAACGAGGAAACGGCGTTCTACACCTATCTGGACACCGTGATCTTGGTATGGACGATCGCGCTGCTGTTCTTCGCGATGATGATGACGCACGATTATTCGTTCTCCAAGGCACTGGCCACATCGCTGCTGACGCTGCTGGGGATCTGCGTGATCCTGTTCCTCTGCC
>JAJXDX010000148.1:0-2813 GCA_021640185.1 Oscillospiraceae bacterium
GCAGCTGCGCGGTGGGCCCGTGTTTTTCTGTTCCTTTTCGGCAGCGGCTCACTTGCCCGCCGTCGTTGATGTCGTCGTAGACGCGGTCGTGGCCGCCGTCGTGGACGACGTCGTGCCCGCGGTCGTCTTGTTCGCCGTGTTCACGCCCGGCGTTTCGCTGATCTGGGCGATCGCGATCTGGATCTGCGGGTCGACGTTGACCGCCATGAAGGGGTACTGCGCCTTTTGCTCGTCGTTCATCACCGTTTCCACCGTCGGCGTGATGCCCACGCCTTCGAAAGAACCGCCCTTCATCAGCTGATATTCACCGACGGACAGCAGGATGGACGAGCCGTCGGAACTCAGCGTGAACGCCTCTTGGAAGCGCCCCTTGCCCGCGGTCTTTTCGCCCACGACGGTCGTCAGGCTGAACTCCTTGAGCACCCCGGCGAACAGCTCCGCCTCGCCTGCGGTCTTTCCGTTGACCAGCGTCACCGTAGACACGCGGATCTGGTTGCCGGCCGTCGACGACAGGGCCGACACCGTCCCGTCCGCCCGCTTGACCGAGGCATACTGCCCGATCGGCATCAGGAACGAGAGCATCTTCTCCATCGCCTCGATGTTCCCGCCCGCGTTGTCCCGCAGGTCGAACACCAGCCCGCTCACGCCTTCGTCGATCAGGTTGGACACGGCCGCCTCGAACTGCACGGGCGTGTTCTCGTAAAATCCGCGCACCTTCACATAACCGATCTTGCCGATCGTCTGCGACTGCACACTGCGCACGGCATAGCGGTAAGCGGATAGGTCGAACGCCAAGGAGGAGCCGCCACGGCTGACGCTCAGCAGCACCTTTTCGGCGCTGTCCAGCTTCGCCTGCACAGAGGCGGCGGAAGATCCGCTCACCAGCTGATTGTCGACAGCGCTGATCACGTCGCCCACCTTGATCCCCGCCTTGTCGGCGGCGGAATCGGACTCCACCCGGCACACCGCCAGCTGCCCGTCGGCATTGACGGCCACGTCGACACCGACGTCGTTCGCATAGCCGGACAGCGTCATCTGCCGTACGGCATATTCCGCCGAGGTGTAAAACGCGGCATAGGGATCGCCGATCCCTTCGATATACCCGCGCGTGATCGACCGGCGCAGCTGCTCCTCATCAAGGTCGGTGTAGTATTCCCGCACCTTCTTGTCCACCTCATTGATGTGGGTATACATGGCCTGCCGCTGCGATACGGAGTGTACCTGCCGGTTGAAATAGCGGATCGCGACCAGCATGGTCACGGAGATGGTCAGCGCCACGGTCAGGATGATCAGCGTGATCGCGGTGCTGACGGTGATCTTTTTCTTCATAGGCTCGCCTCACTTTCGCCGTCCGGTCAGTTCACTCTGGGGCTGACATATGTCCCCAGCGGATCGACCTGTTTGCCGTTCTCCCGCACCTCGAAATGCAGGTGCGGCCCGGTCACGTTGCCGGTCCGCCCGGCGCGAGCCAGCACGGTCTTTCCGCCCACCACGGTCTGCCCGACCGATACCAAAACGGCGGAACAGTGGGCATACAGCGTCGTGATCTTCACGCCTTTGGCGTTCTTGCCGTGGTCGACCATCACGTAGTAGCCGTAACCGCCGCCCCACGTGCTCGTTTTGTTGACATAGATGACCGTCCCGCTCGCCGCCGCGACGATGTTCTCGCCATAGATCGGGATCGTCCCGTTCGCGATGTCCAGCCCCTTGTGGATCTTGCCCCAGCGCTCGCCGAATTTGGAAGAATAGTTGCGCACCGTCGGCACGGGCCAGAACATCATCCCGCCGTTATACGACCCGGTGGAGGCGGACTCGCGGATCAGCCGCTCGATCTCGCGGTCGGTCTGCTCCATCTCCTGCTGGTTCTTTTTCAGCTGCTCGTTATAGCTGCTGACCGTGCTCTGGAGGTTCTTTACTTCCTTCTGCGCGGCGGTATAGAGCGCATCCAGTTCGTTTTTCTTGGCGGTCGAGGCGCTTTTGGTCTTTTCCAGCTGCGCCTTTTCCTCTTCCAGTTCCTTCTTTTCCGCTTCCAGTTCCGTCAAAGCCGACTGTAATTCGTCGATCATGGCCTGATCCTGCGCGGCGATGCGCTGCATCGCCTTGGCCTTGAACAGATACTCGGTATAGTTCTTCGTGCTCAGCAGCATCTGCAGCGTGGACACGTTGCCGGTCTTGACCACGGTGCGCAGCCGGATGGCCAGCTTGTCCTTCGTGTCCGCGATGGATGCTTCCTTGTCGGCGATCTTCTCGTCGCTCTGCGCGACCTTCGCGGAGATCTGCGACAGCTGCTGGTCGAGCAGTTCGATCTGCTCGGCCGCGTTGTCGATCTGCGCGTCCAGCAGGTTCTTGCGCTGCTGGCTGGCGGACAGCTCCGTGCTCGCCTTGCTCAGGTCCTTTTTCAGTTCCTTTTCCTTGTTCTGCAGCTGCGCCAGCTTCTGTTCCAGCTCGGACTGCGTCGCCGCCCCGGCCGAAAAAGCGCTCCCGGCGCCGATCAGCATAACGACGGCCGCGAACAGCGCAGCCAGCCGGCGTTTTTTTGGACAGGTCATCAATGGATGCCTCCTTCCGCGCGCAGGTAGCGTGTCGTCGAGATCGCGCTGCCGCATACGCCGACGAGCACGCCGCCGATCAGGAAGCCGGCAAGCACCACGCCCCAAACGGACGAGAACGGCAACAGCCGGGCGAACGTGCCCAGCACGAACCGCCGGGCCAATTGGCTGTACAGCAGGTCGATCAGCCCGAAGGCGATCGTCCCGGAGCACAGCCCCAGCACCACGCCCTCCACGACGAACGGGAAACGGACGAAGCTGTCC
>JAJXDX010000148.1:2823-5863 GCA_021640185.1 Oscillospiraceae bacterium
GTCCGTCGCCCCGACGGAGCACATGGTGTAGATCTCGAAGGGCGGCGTGTAATCAAACAACTTGATCGTGTTCGCGAAGATGTACAGCGAAACGACAAGCAGCACCACGATGATCGCCCCGCCGACGCCCAGCACAAGGCGGCGCACTTGGGTCAGCGTGGCGGCGATGTCGCCGTCGTAGCTGACTTCTTCCACCCCGGCGATCGACCGGATCTGCGCGATCGTCTGATCCATCTGCGCCAGATCGACCAGCGATACGATATAGCTGTCGGGCAGCGGGTTCGCGTCGCCCTGATAGCTTTCATAGACCGCCTGCGGCAGATCGTCCGCATAGCGCTCCAAATATTCCTCTTTAGAGATGAAGGTCACCTCGGCCACGTTCGGCATCTCGCGCAGCGTCGTGCCGATGCCTTCGGCCCGGAGATCCCCCGTATCCGCATGCAAAAAGACGGCGATGACGTTCTGCTCGTAAGCAGACTGGAACAGGTGGTCGATATTGACGAACACCAGATACGAAAATCCCGTCAGCAGCAAGCAGCACACCAGCACGCCGATGCTCGCCAGCGACATGAAGCGGTTCTGCCAAACGTTGCGCAGGCCCTCCCGCGTCAAGTAACGGATGTCATGGGAACGCATCATCGTGCAGCACCTCCCGCCAATGCAGGCTCGTCCGCCCGATGGGCGTGACGCTTGCCGGTGTCGGACACGATCCGTCCGTCCTCCAGCGTGATGACGCGATGGTCGAATTGCTGCACGAGCTCGTGCTCATGCGTGACCATCAGCACGGTCGTGCCTTTTTCGTTGATCTGGGACAGCAGCTCCACGATGTCGTGGGACATCTGCGGATCGACGTTGCCGGTCGGCTCGTCGGCGATGATCAGCGCCGGATTGTTCACCAGCGCCCGCGCCAGCCCAACGCGCTGCTGTTCGCCGCCGGACAGCTCCGGCGGATAGCTGCTGCTCTTGTTCTGCAGATCAAGCAGCTGCAGCACATACGGCACGCGGCGGCGGATCTCCCGCCGGGTCTTGCCGATCACACGCATGGAAAAGGCCACGTTGTCGTACACGGTCATGGTGTCGATCAGCCGGAAATCCTGAAAAACGATCCCCATCGTACGGCGGAAATACGGCACCTGCCGCCGCCGCAGGCGGGACAGGCGATAGTCGTTGACGATCACCTCGCCGGAGGTGGGCAGCTCCTCGTGCATGATCAGCTTGAGGAACGTGCTTTTGCCGGCGCCGGACGCGCCGACGATAAAGGCGAACTCGCCGTCGTCGATGTGCAGGTTGACATCGCTCAGCGCCGGGGCGGAACGCCCGGTGCCGTAGCTTTTATATACGCTCCGAAATTCGATCATTCGATACGCCTCCTTAGGGTATGAGCGCGGGGACGGTCGATCTTCAGCCGCTTTGCGGCACATCCAGTATACCGCACAGCGGCGCGGTCTGGCAAGTGAAAGATCCTGCCAGCATATCTTCCGACATATGCGTCCGCCGCCGACGATGGGATCGTCGGCGGCGGCAGCGATGATCGGATCGACGATCAATATTTCACCGGATCGGCACTAAGATACTTCTTGACCATCAGCGCGACCTTAAAGACGATGGCATCGTCGAACTCGCGCAGATCCAGCCCGGTCAGGCGTTTGATCTTCTCCAGACGGTAGACGAGGGTATTGCGGTGGACGAACAGCTTGCGGGACGTTTCGGACACGTTGAGGTTGTTCTCGAAGAACTTCTGGATCGTGAACAGCGTTTCCTGATCGAGCGAATCGATGGAGCCCTTCTTGAACACCTCACGCAGAAACATATCGCACAGCGTCGTCGGCAGCTGATAGATCAGACGCGCGACGCCCAGATGCTCGTAGCTGACGATGCTCTTCTCGGTGTCGAACACCTTGCCGACCTCAAGGGCGACCTGCGCCTCCTTGAAGGAGCCGGCCAGTTCCTTGATCTCCTCCACTGCGGTGCCGATGCCGACGACCGCCTGCGTATAGAACTCGCCGCTGAGGGTGTCGACGATCGACCGCGCCAGCTTTTCCAGATCCTTCGTACTGATGGACGGACGGATCTCCTTAACGAGGGCGATATCCGTTTCGTTGATGTTGATCACGAAGTCCTTCGTCTTGTCCGGGAACAGGTTCTGCACCACGTCGAAGGCCGAGACCTCCGCCTTGGTGTTGACGCGGATCAGCAGCACGACGCGGCTGACGTCGCTGTTGAAACGCAGCTCGCGCGCCTTCAGATAGATGTCGCCCGGCAGGATGTTGTCGAGGATGACGTTTTTGATGAAGTTGCTGCGGTCGTATTTCTCGTCATAGTACAGCTTGATGTTCGTCAGCGAAACGGCCAGCAGCGACGCATAACGCGCTGCGCTCTCGTCCGTGCCTTCCACGAACAGCGCATACTCGCAGTGCGGGCGGGAGCCGAACGCACGGTAGGTGAACCCGCCGACGATGACGTTCTCCTGCGTGGTGAAGATCTCGGTCGTCAGGCCGGTCGCGCTCTCGCCGATGCGGCCAAGGTCGCTACACGCGATGATGTTGAGCGTTTCGTCGATGACGCCGACATGGCGGTCGATGGCTTCTTTCGTCTGATGGATCAGACCTTGGAACAAGCGGTTGGACATGGTTCGATCGACTCCTTTGATGATTGATACTGCACACGTGCGGTCTGTGCGGGAGCGCGGCCCGCCCTTGTCACGCAAAAGCCGTGCCGACCGCCCCGTCGGTGCGCTGCACGTTCCCCGTGCGCAGCCGAACGATCATCGATCGTGGGTATCCACTCTCCGCGGTGAAGCGGCGGCTTTTTCGTTTGGCTCATGCGGCGGCTGCCGCGGCACTCGTCCGCGCAGGGCAGGCGGCCTGGCCCTCTGGCCTCGGCCGCACGTCCCCAAAGCCGTGCAAAACTCCAAATCTTATTGTACACAATTTTCCATCATTTTGCAAGATGAAAATAGCAAAAGATCCGTTTTTTTCACAAAAACTGCAGATCGGCCGCCGATCATCGAGACAATATGTAAAATTTGGCCGATATTTTT
>JAJXDX010000149.1 GCA_021640185.1 Oscillospiraceae bacterium
AAGATGAAGTTCGCCTATTCTTCGGCGCTGGCGTGGGTGTATTTCGCGGTGATCGGGGCGATATTGGCGATCGTGTTTTTGATCGTCAGCCGCAAGATCGTGTATGTCGACTGAGGACGGAAAGGAGGAACGTCACGTGAGGATGGATCATGCCGCGAAGCAGCGCCCCCGTGCGGACGGCGGCCGGGCGCTCCGGCTGAAAAACCGGGTATCGTCCGCCGCGTGGGCCGTGTTCCGCGGCGCATTTTTGATCGGGGTCAGCTTCATCATCCTTTACCCGCTGATCTATATGCTCAGCATCTCGTTCCGCACGGCCGCCGACATGGCGGATCCCTCGGTCGTGTGGATCCCGAAGCACCTGTCGCTGGAGGCGATGAAGGATTCATTTTCGGCGATGGACTACCCCCGCGCGCTGTGGAACACCGTGCGGCTGGGGCTGTTCAGCTCGCTTTTGCAGGTCATGTCCTGTGCCGTCGTCGGCTACGGCTTCGCGCGGTTTGAGTTCAAGTTCAAGCGGCTGCTGTTCGCGCTGGTGCTGTTTACGATCATCGTGCCCAGCTCCGTCGTGTATGTGCCGACCTATCTGTCGTACAAGTCCTTCGATCTGTTCGGTCTCGGCTCGCTGATCGGGCTGTTCACCGGCAAGCCGCTGACCGTCAACCTGCTCAACACCGGCTGGACGCTGTATATCCCGGCGTTTTTCGGCGTGGGCATCCGCTCCGGCCTGTTCATCTACATCTTCCGTCAGTTCTACCGCGGCCTGCCGCGCGAGCTGGAGGATGCGGCCTACATCGACGGCTGCGGCTTCGTCAAGACGTTTTTGCGCGTGATCGTGCCGAACGCCGGGCCGGCGTTTTTGACGGTGTTCCTGTTCTCCGTCGTTTGGTACTGGAACGATTACTATTTCACCACCATGTATTTCACGAACGTGCGCACCGTGTCGACGGCGCTGGCGACGCTGGGCAGCTTACTCAGCACGCGCGAGGGCTCCGGTGCGTTCCTGAATGACGAATACCTGATCTCGACCCGTATGCAGGCCGGGTGCCTGCTGAGCATCGCGCCGCTGCTGATCATGTATGTGGCGCTGCAGCGCTATTTTACCGAAGGCATCGAACGCACCGGGCTGGTCGGCTGACCGTCCGAAAAACAAAAGGAGGATACCTTATGGACCGCAAGAAAACCATCCTGCTCATGCTGTGTACGCTGTGCCTGATGCTGCTGCTCGCCGCCTGCGGCGGACAGCCGCAGGGCGTCGTCACGCCGGAGAACGGCGATCTGCCGCCGCTGGACTTCGGCGGGCAGACGAAGTTCCAGATGCTCTCGTCATCCGAGATCACGGACGAGATGAAGGAGGAGCTGCAGAACAGCTACGGTCTGCAGGCGGAAACGATCATCACCCCGTGGGAGGATCTGACGGTGCGTCTGGCGACGCTCGTGCTGTCCGATTCCGCGCCCGACGCGGCGATGTTCCGCAGCGACGGCTACGATTATCCCAACTACATCGTCAATTCGCTGGTGCAGCCGGTCGATCCTTATCTGGATATGTCCCATCCGCTGTTTTCCGCGTGCAAGCAATACTATGACGATACCGTTTGGGGCGACAGCCATTATCTGCTGGTGAGCGGGTACGGCAGCTCGACGTGTATGTTCTACAACACGAAGCTGATCGAGGACGCGGGGCTGGAGAGCCCGTGGGAGCTGTATCAGCGCAACGCGTGGGACTGGGACAAAATGCGCGAATATGCGCTGAAGCTGACCGAGGACAGCGACCGTGACGGCGTGCCGGAGGTGTACGGCATCGCGGTCAACCGGCCCTTCCCGATGCTGTATTCCACCGGCAAGGTGCTGGGCGACTTCGACGGCAAGAACAAGACCTTCGAGAACAAGGTGACCGACACCGATATCGCCCGCGCGATGACGCTGCTGTCGGATCTGGTGGTCAAGGACAAGGTGTGCCCGTCGATGATCTCCGGCGTGCTGGAGATGTTCGGCGAGGGCAAGGTGGCCATGACGTTCGGCGAGCCCTTTTATACCGATCCCTCCGTCGTGAAGATCGCCGAGGCGGGGCAGCTGGGCATCTGCCCGATGGCGCGCGACCCCAAGGTGGACAAATACTATGTGCGCGGGCAGGTCGGCGGCATCTGGATCCCCGACGGTGCGAAGAACCCGAACGGCGCGGTGGCCTACTACGCGATCGAGCTCGATCACCTGCAGAGCGACGAATATCAGGAGAAGCAGCTGAAAAAGCTGCAGCAGAACGCCCACCTGAGCGACGAGAACATGGAGCAGGTGCGCACGATCCGCGATCCGGAAAAGTGCGTCCCGGTGCTGGAGCTGGCCCCGTGGGCGGATCCGGCCAGCTGGCTGATGGTCGGCAACGCCAGCACGTGGGAGGTCGAACTGGCGCGCACGCTGCCGTCGGTCGAGGCGCTGGCCGAGGAGATGTTCAAGCCCCTGGAGGTGGATCTGCCGCTCAGCCCCAAGACGGTGGACGACTTTGAGGGCTACGGCGACGATACCGCCGCCAAGATCGCGAAATACGTCGCGCTGACCGAGGGCAGCGGCAACATCCAGATGACGCTGGACAAGGCGAACAGCCAAGGCGGCGGCAAATATGCCGCCAAGATCGTGTATGACTGCTCCGATGCCGGCTGGGGCTCGCTGGAGCACAACGTCTATAAAACATGGGAAGGCAACGACGCGCTGCGCCTGTGGGTGAAGGGCGACGGAACGCCGCAGACCGTGACGCTGCAGTTCAACACGCAAAACGGCGGCATCTGGCGGTACGATCTGCAGGTGAGCGGCACGGACGGACAGACCGTGACGATCCCGTTTTCCGATTTCCGGATCCCGGAGGGCGGCATCGAGGTCGATCTGGATCTGACGCGGATCACGAAGCTGTACCTGACGTTCGACGGTGAGCAGGCCGGTACGCACACGCTGTATCTGGACGACATCGCGGCCGTTAAGCAATAAAAGGAGCAAGCGATGCAAAAGCGGACATTATCCTTTGCCGAATACCGCGACAAGGTGCTTGGCTGCTGGCACGGCAAGAACATCGGCGGCACGCTGGGCGCGCCGTTCGAGTGCCTGCGCGGTGTGTTCGACATCGATCATTAAACGCAGGAACTGGGCGGTGAGCCGCTGCCGAACGACCCCCTTGATCTGCAGCTGGTCTGGCCCAATGCCGCAGAGCGCTTCGGCAGCCGCATCGATGCGCAGATCTTGGGCGAATACTGGCACTGGTTCATCACGCCGCACTGGGCGGAATACGGCGCGGGGCGCAACAATATGCGCGCCGGGATGCTGCCGCCGCTGTCCGGCTATGTGAACAACCGCTTCCGCGACAGCTGCGGTGCGTTCATCCTGTCGGAGATCTGGGCGTGCCTTGTGCCGGGCGACCCGGAGGGCGCGGCGCGCTACGCCTTTGAGGATGCCTGCGTCGACCATGCCGGGGAGGGACTGTATGCCGAGGTGTTCTGCGCCGCGGTGGAGAGCGCGGCGTTCGTCGTGCAGGACACGGCCGCGCTGATCGACATCGGCCTGTCCTACATCCCGGCAGATTGCGGCGTCAGCCGCGCGGTGCGCTGCGTGCAGCGCTGCCATGCCGAGGGGCTGGACTGGCGCGCGGCGCGCCGCCGGCTGCTGATCGAGGAGCCGGGCAGCTTCGGCGCGATGGGCACGCCGCGCGAGCAGATGGATCCGGACATCCCGGTGGCCGAGCCGGGCTACGACGCGCCGAGCAACATCGGCATCATCATCATCGGCTGGCTGTACGGCGAGGGCGACCTTGGGCGCAGCATCTGCATCGCGGCGGGCTGCGGCGAGGACGCCGACTGCACGGCCGGGACGCTGGGCGCGCTGCTGGGGATCCTGCACGGCGGGGCCGCGCTGCCGGAAAAATGGCTTGCTCCGCTGGGCGGGAAGATCAAGACCAAATGCATCAACGTCGCGGACGTAGGGCTGAGGATCCCTGCCACGGTCGATGAACTGACCGACCGTCTGCTGCGCCTGACGCCGACCTTCCTCGGCCCCGAGCGGTGCGACGTGCTGTCCGGGCCGGGCTACACCGTGGCGGTCAAGGCGCCGGAGGAGATGCTCTGCCGGGAGCGGGGGATCAACGCCTATTTCGGCACCAGCTTTTTTGAGACGCTCTCGCGCAGCCCGTTCGTCGTGCGTTTCGAGAGCACGCTGTATACCGTGCTGCTGGACTACGGCGGCGAGCCGTTCATCCGCGCGGGGGAGCCGCGCACGCTGCGTCTGACCGTATTAAACGGCTTTTTGATGCAGCAGTGGCTGCAGATCCGTTGGCACTGCCCGGAGGACTGGACGGTCACGCCCGGCCGCAAGGCGGAGGATACGCTGGAATCGTATTATTGCAACGAGGGCAAGACGACGTTCACCTTCACCTTTACGGCCGAAACGCTGACGGACAGCCGCTTCGATCTGGTGGCGGAGATCTCGTCCGTCGGGCACCACACCCGCGCGTTCGTTCCCGTTGCCCTGTACGCCCGCTGAACCGACTTTTCACGAAAGGAACTGTGATGACGATGAAAAAAGCAAAAAGGATCCTTGTGCTGCTTGCGGTGCTGGCCCTGTTGGCCGTGCCCGGCCTGACGGCGCTGGCGGCCGGACCTTCGGTCGGCGGTGCGCCGCTGTGCCCGAAGGGCGGGAAGAACCTGATCGACCTTGCCAAGATCACCGGCGACACCGGCGACTATCTGTACGCGAAGGATCAGCTGATCAGCGAGGGCGGCAACGAGGACAAGACCGTCGAGTTCGCCGTCGATGCCTCCGGCATCACCGAACTGGCGCCCTATGTGGTCAGTATGTGGGTCAAGGTGGACAAGGACACCGAGGACTGGATCGGGTTTGAGGTGACGACGAACGACAACGGCAAGGTGAACCAGTCGGTCAAGGTGTGCCCGAACGTGATCTATCTGCGCGAGAACGGCAAGGAACAGGCGCAGTGCACGAACATCAAGATCCCGAAGGGGTCGTATTTCAAGTTCGATATCTATTTCCGGCCGGACGACAGCGGACGGTATTACCGCAACATCTTCGTCAACAACCAGCCGGTGACGAACGACTGGGGCGGCGCGAGCGCGGATATGCCGCTGGATGCCGTCAAGCCGGTGCTGCGCTTCACCTCCGTGTCCGGGCAGTTCGAGATCTCCAGCCTGCGGATGTATCTGGTGGATGCGAATGCCAAGTCGTTCGAGCCGGTGACCGCGCCGATCAAGCGCACGGACGCGCCGGTGAACACCACCGCGCCGACGAAGACACCGAACACGAGCGCCCCGACGAAGGCGCCGAACACGACGGCGAAAAACACCTCCGGCAGCCGGCCGACGTCCTCGGCACCGGACAGCAGCGAGCCGGATAACAGCAGCGATCCCGTTTCGGCTCCGTCCGACGCGGCTACGACCGCGCCGACCACGACGCGTGCTGCTGCTGCGCAGCCTTCCGGCGGCGTGAACGTGTGGATGATCGTGATCGTGATCGTTGCCGTGGTGCTGGCGGGCGGCGGCGTGGCGATCGCGCTGATCCTGCGTTCGCCCGGACAGACGGCCGAAAAGACGGCCGACAAGACCGAGAACGACGGCCGGGACGAGTGACCGGCCGGGAAGGGATCACAGGCAGATGGACACGAAGAAAAAGCAGATCCTGATCACGGTGACGGCCATGGTGTGTGCGGCGGCGATCGCCTGCGCGGTGGGGGTCGGCGTGTCGCTGCAGACGGCCGCGCCGGACGGCGGGAGCGACGTGCCGCAGCCGGGCAGCTCTGCGGT
>JAJXDX010000150.1:0-3012 GCA_021640185.1 Oscillospiraceae bacterium
GCTTTGACTTGGATCTTGGTCGTGCCGTTGCTGGACAAGGTGCGCCCGGACAGGCACAGGTACAGCGTCGTGCCGTCGACGACGAGGTTGCTGCTTAGCGTGGCGTTGCCCGACAGATAGACATAGGCCGTTTTGTTTTGGTAGGCGATGGCGCTTTTGCCGTCCCACGCGGTGAAGGACACCGCGCCGTGCGCGGTGTGGCCGCCGACGGCGGTATCGCCGCCGCAGATACAATGCTCGTGGATGAAGATCCAGCGGGCATACAGCGTGTGATCTGTGCGCGCCGTCACGGTGGTGTTCTCGTCCACCTTCGTGCCGCCGTCCTTTTGAGTGTACCAGCCGTCGAAGCGATAGTCGGTGCGCTTCGGCGTGGGCAGCGTGCCGTAGGTGCCGCCGCACTGGACGAGCTTCGTCCCTTCGCCCGCGGCGAGCGTGCCGCCGTTTGGATCGAGGGTGACGGTGGAGGAGGGGGCGGTGTTGACCAGCCAGCCCATGTAGCCGTAGTATTCCGGGCGCTCTTCGTGCGGGCGGATGTCCAGCCGGGCAAGATCCGGGTTTTGCGGCACGATCTTTTCGATGTCCGCCTGCGTGACGCGGTAGATGTGCGATGACCCGTTGTTATACCACTGTACCGAGGCGCCCCGATCCGTGATGCCGGTGAAATAGATGCCGATCCGGGCCTCGTCGCCCAGCGCTTTGGTGATGCACAGCCGCATTCGCCAGCTGTTCGCGTAGATGTCCGGTGCGATCCCGTCCGTCACCGTGTTGCCGAACACGGTGGTCTTTCCGCCGACGGTCATCGCATAGCTTGAGTTGGTATATACCCACAGGCCGCCGCCCTGCTGTGCCGCGGTGTTGCCGGTGACCGTGCAGTCGGTGAACATCGGCGTGGTGTAGTCCAGAGAACCGGCGACGTGCACGTACAGTCCGCCGCCGTTTTTGGCCGAGTTGCCGGTGACCGTGCAGCCGGTCATCCCGATGCCGCCGGACTGGGTGTGATAATAGACGCCGCCGCCGTTGCCGTCGGCCGTGTTGCCGGCGATCTTTCCGCCGCTCGTGCGCAGGGTGCCATAGTTTTTGACGAATACGCCGCCGCCGTCGGTGACCGCATGGTTATTTTCGATCGCGGTGTCGCTGATGTCGATCGTGGCGTAGGCGCTGTTCGTGAACACGCCGCCGCCGCGGCCCTCGTCCGTGCCGGTGCCGGTGGCGCTATTGCCGGACACCGTGCCGCCGACCAGATAAACGGCGACGCTGCCTTCCCTGTTCGGGTCGTAGTCCCTGGCGTGGATGCCGCCGCCGTTTTTGGCCGAGTTGCCGGAGATCGTGCCGCCGTACATCGTGAACGTGCCGCGCCCGACGGCGATACCGCCGCCGCCCGCAAGGCCGCTGTTGCCGGTAAGGGTGCCGCCGTACAGATCGACGTCCGCCCAGTCGGCGCAGATGCTGCCGCCTTTGTCGCCGCCCGTCCGGCCGCCGATCGTGCCTGTTCCTTCGCAGTCGCACAGCGACAGGCCGGTGGACTGATCCTTCGTCCCGGCTACGGTGATGGCGGGCAGCGTTTTATCGGCGCAGGTGAAGGCGTAGCCGTTCAGGCACAGCATCAGGTGCTGTCCCGCTGCCACGGTCAAATTGGCCGACACGTTGCCCGTCAGATAGACGGCTGCCTTGCCGTCGGTATAGGCGATCTCGCCCGTGCCGTCCCACGGCTGAAAGGTCACGTCGCTGTGCGACGTGTGGCCGCCCGCGGCGATCTGGTCGCCGCAGACGCAGTGGGAATGCCCCAGCCGCAGGATCAGATGGATGGTCGCCCCTTTTTGGATGTTATAGTCGGCGAGGGTCTTGTCCTCTTCCAGCTGCGTGCCGGCAAAGATCAGCCGCTGCTGTGCCGGGGGGATGCCCTCCCGCTCTTGGATCTTGGTTTTGAGCAGAAGGACCGTGTCCGTTTCTTCGACGTCCAGTGTGATCTCCTTCCCGGTCAGGGTACGGACGATCACCTGATAGATCCCGTCCGCCGACGCGAACGTCGGCAGAAGGGAAACCGTCATGCACAGGATGAGCAGGATGCTGAGGATGCGTTTTTTCATCGGTTCTATCCTCCGTTTCGGCGGAAAATCAAATGAATGGTCGTTCTTAAAGATAGTATAGCACGATACCGAAGGAAATGCAATGACCGATCGTTCTTTTATCGATGTTTTTTCGTATGGAGGACGAAAAGAGCCGGGCGGCACTGCGAGAGCAGTGCCGCCCGGCTTTGGGGGATCGGCTTAGTCGATGCTGACGAACGTTCCGGCACCACCGGTCACGCGCGGCAGCTCGCCGTTCCACTTCTGCACCTTATTGTATTCGATCACGCGGTCGGTCAGCGATTCGCTTAAGATCTTGTTGGCCGCCGCCTCGGCCTCGGCCTTGATGCGGATCGTTTCCGCCTCGGCCTCGGCGTTGGTGATGGCGGTCTGCTTTTCCGTTTCCGCCTTGAGCAGCTGCTGCTGGGCGACCTGCTTTTCTTCGATCGCGGTGATGAACGCGTCGGAGAACTCGAAATTGAGGATGTTGACGTCGGTCACATACAGGCCGATGCCGTTGAGCTTCTCGTTGAGGCCCTGCACCAGACCTTCGGAGATCAGCGTGCGGTTGGTGACGCTCTCCTCGGCCGTGTATTTGGCCACGATCGCCTTGAGCACCTCGTTGACCGCCGGGGTGACGAGCACCGACTCGTAATTCGCGCCGATGTTTTTATAGATGCTGTAGGATTTGGCCGTATCGACGCGGTAGTTGATCGCCAACGTGGTGGCCACGGTCTGCAGGTCCTTCGAGAACGCCTCGGTATCGACCTCCAGCTTGACGATGCGGTTGTCGATCATCACCACCTGCTGGACGAAGGGGGCTTTGAAGTGCATCCCTTCCTGCAGCACGGCCTCGTTGACCTTGCACAGCGTCACGACCACGCCGGTGTGGCCGGCGGAAACGACCGTGAAGCAGATGCAGACCAGAAGGAGCGCAAAAACGATG
>JAJXDX010000150.1:3022-5764 GCA_021640185.1 Oscillospiraceae bacterium
CCCACACGGTGATCTTGTCGATCTGCAGGTTCTTGATGGCCTCGACCTGGATCTTGGTCAGCTCCTCGACCTTGTCGACGAGCATCATCTGGATCGCGGCCGACGTGTCGCCGCCTGCCGCGGCGACGAGCTTGCGGTAGCCCTCCGCCTGCTTTTCCAGCAGCTCCTGCATACCTTTGGCCTGTGCCGCCATGGTGGCATAGATCGCGTCGGCCTCGCCCTGCGCACGGCGGCGCTTCTGCTCCGCCTCGGCTTCCGCTGCCAGCTCCAGACGCTGCTTTTCCACCCGCGCGGCGGTGATGATGTCCGCCTGCTTGGTGGCCAGCTCGCGCTCGGCACGCGCCTTTTCGGCATTTTCTTCTGCGGCGTAGGATTCCTCCAGCGCCTTGGCGGCGGCGATGCGCTCGGCCGCGATCGCGCGGCGCTGCGCCTCGGCCTCTTTTTCACGGCGCATGGCATCGCTCAACGCGATCTGCGCCTTCGATTCGTTTTCGCCCTCGACGGCGGCGGCGTTGGAGCCGGCCACGCTGATGCGCTGATCCTTCAGCGCGATCGCCTCGCCGATCGAACCGTCGCGGTTCTTTTCCGCCACGCTGCGCTTGGCATCGTTGATCGCCTTGGCGGCGGCCTCCTTGCCCAGTGCCTCGATGTAGCCGGACTCGTCGGTGATGTCGGTCACGTTGACGTTGATCAGCCGCAGGCCGATCTTCTTCAGCTCCGTTTCGACGTTGTGTGACACGGCCTCGAGGAACTTATCGCGGTCGGTATTGATCTCCTCGATGTCCATCGTGGCGATGACCAGACGCAGCTGACCGAAGATGATGTCCTTGGCCAGCTCTTGGATCTCGGACAGTTTTAAGCCCAGCAGCCGCTCGGCGGCGTTCTGCATGACGCCCGGCTCGACCGAGATGCCCACCGTGAAGCGGGAGGGCACGTCGACGCGGATGTTCTGGTGCGACAGGGCGTTGGTCAGATCGACGTTGATCGACATCGGCGTCAGGTCGAGATACTCGTAAGCCTGCACGACCGGCCAGATGAACGCCGCACCGCCGTGGATACACTTGGCGGCACGCGGCGTGCCGTCCTTGTTGGGGGCCAGCTTACCGTACACGACCAGTACCTTGTCGGACGGGCAGCGGCGGTAGCGCGACAGGATCACCAGCAGCAGCGAGAACAGCAGAACGGCGATCACCACGATCAGAACGATAAAGGTGGGTGGCATAAGAACTTCTCCTCCTTACGGTTTTTTATCCCATCGGGCGCACGACGAGCACGCCCTGATCGGTCACACGGACCACCTGCACCAAGGTGCCGGTGGGGATGGCGGACGGGCTGTCGGTCAGCGCGTCCAGTTCGACGAAGCGCTCCTGTAAGGTCATCGTGACCTTGCCCGTATCGGAGCGCGCGGGCGGGATGGGGATGTAGACGGTGGCGGTGTGTGCGATGGCGTTTTTGGCGTTGAGGTTGCCGTTCGATTGCATCCGCAGCGACCACCAGATCACCAGCGCCGTCAGCACCAGCGCGGCCAGCCCGCCGATGAGCGAAACGATCGCGGTGACGACCTCACCCGCGCCAAGATCCGGCAGCGCCACGCCCAGCCAGCCGCCCACCGCGAACATCGCGATGAAGCCGCGCAGCGTGAACAGCCGCAGGCCGCCGACGTGGTGCGCGCCGTCATGCAGCGGCGCGCCGTCGTCGGCAAAGTCGTGATCGGCGGTGCAGACGGCACCGTCCGCGTCGTGATCGAGATCCAGATCGTGGTCGAAGTCATGATCGAAGTCGTGATCGAAGTCGTGATCGAAGTCATGATCCAGATCATGGTCGAGGTCGTGATCGAAGTCGTGATCGCATTCGCCGTGGTCGGCGTCATGGCCGCCCAGACCGAACAGCAGCAGCACGGTTTGCAAAAGCAGCAGCACCGTCGCCGGGATCGCCACGGCGGCGAAGCCCTGCTGCAGCAGCGTCAGCCCCGCCCACCATGCCGTGAACCAAGCCATGTCAAACACCCCCTGCCTTCATTTGCTCGAAATACAGATCGGCCTCCTGCTTGAGCTTGCCGGAGCCGTAGGCATACACCATCGTCAGCAGCGCCAGCGTCAAGCGGCGTCGGGCGCCGGGATCCGGCCCGGTATAGTCGCCGATCACCGCATCGATCAGCCGCCGGGCCTCGTCCTCGCCGGGCATCCCGTCCGCATCCATCCGCTGCACGAGGGCGCACAGATGGTCGTAGAGCTGCCATTCGGAGATGATGTCGTCGCCCTCGTCGTCGGCATTGCCGTTGACCATGCCGAGCAATTCGCCGATCCGGTCGATCTGCATACAGTCGCGCAGCGCCGAGATCAGCAGGATCCGGGCCACCTGCCGGTCGTAATACTTCTTTTTGACCGGATGGGCCACGAAGCCGCGTTTGACCCAGTTTTGCACCGTTGACGGCTCCAGCCCCGTGATCGAGCACACCTGCGACAGTGACAGGCCGTCTGCCGCCCGGATCATCGGGCGGAACAGCGCGAACGCGCTGTCCGTCGTGCCGCTGCGTCCCTCGCCCGCGTGCCACGGGGCGCTGCCGCCCTCCGGCACCGCCGGGTACGGGATCGCTGTGCCGGGGATCAGTTTACAGGCCATCGTGTCACCTCCTTACGTGTTGATATGATCATATCACAGGTTCGCGTGACTGTCAAGAGGAAAATGAAAGATCTTTCGATTTTTTTGCGCAGGGGGAAAACCTGGAGCAGGGGGTGAGGT
>JAJXDX010000151.1 GCA_021640185.1 Oscillospiraceae bacterium
GCGCCGGGAGATCGGTGCGGCACAGCCGCATCGAGATCCGCATACTGACATTATAACATATTTTCCGTTTCATGCAACGGTTTTTGCGCGATCTGGCGAAAAAGTTTACCGATCAGCGCCGCTTCCTTTTCGGTAGAAAAGACGGAAGGCGACAGACGCACCGTGCCCTCAGGCAGCGTCCCGAACCGGCGGTGCGCCAGCGGCGCGCACTGCAACCCGGCACGCACGGCGACCCCGGCATGATCCAAGAGCTGTGCCGCCCGCTCGCACGGAACGCCGTCCACGTTCGCCGACAAGACGGGCGCGGACCGCCCGGCCACCGGACGCGGCGTATACAGCCGCACACCGGGGATCCTGCTGAGTTCGTCGTAAACGAGGCAGAGCAGCCGCAGTTCGTGTGCATAGATGTTCTCGCGCCCGCGGGCGCGCAAAAACCGCAGCCCGGCCAGCATACCGCAGATACCGGGCGTGTTCACCGTGCCGGATTCCAACCGATCCGGCAGCTCGCCCGGCTGCTCCGGGCGCAGCGAAAGGCTGCCCGTGCCGCCGCGCAGCAGCGGCGCGACGCGCTCGCGCTCCCGGCACAGCAGCAGCCCCGTCCCCATCGGCGCATACAGCCCCTTGTGCCCCGCGACACAGAGGTAGTCGATCCCGTCCGCGGCCATGTCGATCGGCAGCACCCCGGCCGTCTGGGCGGCATCGACGCAAAACAGCAGCCCGTGCTCGTGCGCAAGCGCACCTAGCCGCCGGATCGGCATGGTCACGCCGAAGGCGTTCGACGCATGGGTGCATACGATCAGCCGCGTATCCGGCCGGATCTTGCGGCGAAAGTTCTCGACGGTCTCGTCCTCGTCCGGCGACCATGCGGCGATGTCGTAGCGCGGCCGCATGGGCGACAGCGCATGCAGCGGGCGCAGGACGGAATTGTGCTCGAGATCGGAGATCAGCACGCGCCCGCCGTCGGCGGCCACGCCGTGCAGCACGGTGTTGAGCGCCATGGTGCAGTTGAGCGTGAACACGACCCCGGAAGGGTCCTCCAGCCCGAAAAATGCCGCCGCCTCCTCGCGGCAGCTATAGACCGCCTCGGCGGCGGCAAGGCTCATGCGGTGGCCGCCGCGGCCGGGGTTCGCCCCATAGCGCACGAGCGCGTCGCCCACGGCGGCGCGCACCGCAGGCGGCTTCGGATATGTCGTCGCCGCATTGTCCCAATAAACGATCGGCTGCTGCGTCTGTCTGGCGCGCGTGTTCCTCATCGCGATCCCTCCCCTGTTCACAACGCGGTGCTGATGCGCACCACGCGCACACCGGCATTGACCAAGATCTGCTTGGCCTGTCCCTCTCTCTCGGTCACCAGCAGGCTGTAGCCGCAGCCGTCCCCCTGCGGCGGGTTCGAGGAGCGGTGGATAAAGGCGCGAAACCCCGCCTTTTCCAGCAATTTCTTGCCGCGCATGGCGTTCGTGATCGAGCCGACGTGAAGATAATGATTAGCCATACCGAAGCGATGCCTCCTCTCCCTTTTGCAGTATATGCCGCGAGGCGCCCGGCCGTCACGCCCGTTTTTCGACAGATCGGCCAAAATGCCGCGAAAAAATCGCCCGCAGCGGCGGAAAGATCCGGATCTGCTCTTGACGAAAGGCGCAAAATCGGTTATCATAGGATCAGAAACGAATGCTGCCGCGCGGCAGCGGCAAGGAGAGAGAACGATGGCAAACGAACAGGAATACGGCAACGATATCGTCAGCGTGATCGACGACGAGGGCAACGAGCACCGGTTCGAGATCCTTGATGCGATCGAAACGGACGAAAGCAGATATGTCGCGCTGCTGCCGATCTATGACGACGCCGAGCAGGCGGTCGAGGACGACGGCGAGCTGGTGATCCTTGCGGTGGTCGAAGAGAACGGCGAGGATCTGCTCGTCCCGATCGAGGACGACGACGAATTCGAGGAGATCGCCGACATCTTCGAGGAGCGTCTGGCCGATCTGTATGAGATCGACGAGGAAGAAGATCCCTCGCTCAACTGAACCCGCGCGCTCCTGCCATGTGCGCGGACTGCCGCTTTTTGACCCTACTACAGTTTAAGAACGGGAGCCTATCTCCGTTTCCGGAGTGCAGACCTCCCCGACCGGCCCCGGGCCGGCGGGAAGAAGGGAGCCGGAAAGAAACGGGCGGCACCCACCTGCGCTTGTTGAAAGTAGCAGGTCACTTCAGCGGCATTACGGCATGGCGGGAGCGACGAAGGCAGACCCGGCGGCCCGTTCGGTCTTTCGACCGAACGGGCCGCTTTTTTCGTCTGTGATGAAACGGGCGCGGAAAAAGACGAAAAAGCTTGACATCCGGCCGACCGATAGGTATCATATTAGACAGCTACCGACAAAAAACGGCGCAGGACGGACGACAGGAGGAACGACGGCATGGATGACAGGCAGACCCCAAAGCATCGGCTGACGGCGGCGGATGCCATCACGCTGACGCGGATCGTGTGCATCGTCCCGTTGCTGTTCGTCCGCGTCCCGTCCCCGGCGTTTTTCGTCCTGTACAGTTTGGCGGGCATCACCGACGTGCTCGACGGCACGGTCGCCCGCCTGACGAAAACGGCCAGCCACTTCGGTGCAAAGTTAGACAGCATCGCCGATCTGCTGTTTTATGCCACGATGTTCTACCGCTTCTTCCCCATCCTGTGGCAGCGGCTGCCTGCCCTGCTGTGGTACGGCGTGGCATTCGTTCTGCTGGTGCGGACGGCAGCATATCTGACGGCAGCGCTCCGGTTCGGCCGCTTCGCCTCCATCCACACCGTCCCGAACAAACTCACCGGTGCGGCGGTGTTCTTTCTGCCGTATGTGCTCGCGCTGACGAACGGCATCATCTATGCGTGGATCGTTTGTGCGCTGGGGCTGATCTCCTCGGCCGAGGAACTGCTGATCCATCTGCTGCAGAGCGAGTACGACCCGCAGGTGCGTTCAGTCCTGCAGTTGTGTAAGCGGAAATGAGCGGCTGCTCTGCCCGGCGCAGCCACACCGGAGTTCCCCGAACGAGCAACGGCGCGGGCACGGATGAAAACATCCGTGCCCGCGCCGTTCGCTCTTTATCCGATCACTTCAGATAGAATACTTCCTCCGCCTTGGGCTGCGCGCCGGTGACGGGATCCATCTCCATGACCATGACATCCTTCATGTACTCGTTCCAGCGGTCGACCACCGGGCTTTCCGCCTGCACGCGGGCGGCGTAGTCCGCGCCCTTCTCGCACTCGTAATACCCGAACAGTTCGTTGCCGACGTTCCAGATCGAATAGTTCACGATACCTGCCTGCTTGAGCACCTCGACCAGCTCCGGCCAGATCTCGTTATGACGGCGGACATACTCTGCTTTCATGCCGTCCTTGACGACGGCTTTCCATGCGTAACGTTCCATTTTTCTGCTCCTTTCCGTTTTTACCGATCGAAGGCGAACCCGCATTGCCGCAAAAACGTGCGCGCCATCAGCGTCGCACCCATCTCATTCGGGTGCACACGGTCCCACGCGATGCGGCAGGAGTGCATCCCGCTGCCAGTGAAGAAGTCGTTGTACATCTTCTGGAAGTCCACGAAACAGCAGCCGTGCTTCTCGGCCAGCTTTTTTATGATCTGCCCGTACTCGTCCATGCGGCGGCGCATCAGATCGTCGGCGTTCGGCTCCATGTAGTACGGCGTCAGCAGGAAGATGCCCTTGACCTTGTCCTTCACCTTCAGGATCATCTGCTCCACGTTCTGCTCGTATTCCTCGGGCGTGCACGCGATGTCCGGGATCGCCGGGCTGTCGAACTGCCGCCACACGTCGTTGATGCCGATGCAGATCGACACCCAATCCGGTGAGAGCGCGACCACGTCGCGGTCGAACCGCGCCAGCAGGTCGCGGCTGGTGTTGCCGCTGATCCCGGCGTTCGTCACGCGGATATGCAGCTCCGGATACCAAGCCACCAGCATATTCTCGACCATGCGGACATACCCATGCCCCAGCGCATCGAACAGCCCCTCGCCGATCGGGCTCTGGCTGCCCATGTCGGTGACGGAGTCACCGGCGAACACGATCCTGTCGCCATCCTGAAAAAGCATTGATGTTCCCTCTTTCTTTTTCCGCCGCAAAGCGGATCGATGGGCAAAGCATAGCACGATCCGGCGGCTTTGTCAATCTGCGATAAGCAGATATCGGCACGTGTCGACAAAAAATGTCCCATTCACCGAAATCGCAAAAGGGCATTGCAGATCTTGTCCGATCGTGCTATGCTGTGGGGCGAAAGGAGCATCGACAGATGAAAGATCATGCAAACGGCGGCGTGCTCTCCCGCCTGCTGTGCCCGGTCGACCTGACGAGAGGCGAGCCGTGGCGCGTCATCATCCGCTATTCCCTGCCGATCATGCTGTCCTATCTGCTGCAGCAGATCTATACCTTGACCGATTCGATCATCTGCGGGCAGGTGCTGTCCGCAGAGCAGGTCGCCGGCGTCAACGATACGAACCCGCTCACCTTCATCATCCTGCAGTTCGCCTTCGGCTGCACCTCCGGCTTCGGCGTGCTGACGGCCAAATGCGTCGGCAGCGGCGACGAGCGGGGCGTGCGCCGCTCCTTCGCCGCGCAGCTGTGGCTGCTGGGCGCGATCGGCGTGGTACTGACGGTCGGCTCCGTGCTGCTGCTGCCGTGGCTGCTCGGCGTGATCAACGTCTATCCCGAAAACCCGGTCGTCTACCGTGCGGCCTACGACTATTGTCTGGTCATCTTCCTCGGCATCTTCGCGCAGATGGGCTACAACCTCGTGTGCGGCATCCTGCGTGCCTACGGCGATCCCGTCACTCCGCTGCTTTTTCTCGTCGTTTCCACGGTGCTCAACATCGGGCTGGATCTGCTGCTGCTCGTCCCGCTGCACATGGGGCCGATCGGCGCGGCGGTCGCCACGGTCACGGCGCAGCTGATCAGTATGCTCGGCTGCGGCGCTTATATGCTCATCCGCTATCCGACACTGCGCATCCGACGTGAGGACTGGCGCGTCACACGCTACGAGCTGTTCGAGCATTTCAAATGCGGTGTGCCGCTGGGGCTGCAGTTCTCGGTGCTGGCCATCGGTCTGATCGCGATGCAGGCGCAGTTCGTGCGGTTCGATCTGACGGCGGACGGGACGATGGTGCCCGGCACCCCGGCGCAGATCGGCTCCGCCGCCGCAAACAAGCTGATCAATCTGCTCATGGCGCCGTTCAACGGGCTGGGCTCCGGCCTGCTCGGCTTCAATGCGCAGAACCTCGGCAGCGGGCGGCATGACCGCGTGCGCACCGGAACGCTTTCCGCCATCGGCATCATGCTGATCATCTCGGTCGCCTGCACGGCGATCGGGCTGCTGCTGTCGATCGACGGGGCGTATCAGCACATCTTCCTCAGCGAAGAAAAGATCACGGCAGACACGATCCGGTTCGGCAACACGCTGCTGTATGTCGATATGCTGCCGTATGCGGTGCTCGGGTTCCTGATCGTGGTGCGCGGCGGCGTGCAGGGCGTGCTGCGCACCGGCTATGTGCTGGGCGCGGGCATCGTGGAGCTGCTGGCCCGCGTGCTGATCTGCGCGTTCATCCCGCAATTGCTCGCGGGCGGCGCGGTCAGCGCGAGCGCACCGCTCGCGTCCTTCGCCGCCGTCTGCGCCAGCGATCCCGGCGCGTGGCTGACCGCGTCGCTGCTGCTGCTGATCCCGCTGTTTCGCGACATCCTGCGCCGCAGCCGCGCCCAGCAC
>JAJXDX010000152.1:0-609 GCA_021640185.1 Oscillospiraceae bacterium
GGGCTCGGCCGGTGCGGCCGTGCCCAGCCGCTCGTCCATGCGGCGGCGGATGTCGAACAGCGCCTCGGACAGCTCCGCGGCGGAGATCGGCTTGAGCAGATAGCGGATGATGTTGTAGTTGATCGCCTTTTGCGCGTAATCGAACCGGTCGTACGCGCTTAAGATCACGATCTGCGTGGCGGGGCGCAGCTGGCGCACCTGCGCGGCCAGCGGCAGCCCGTCGATCATCGGCATCATGATGTCGGTCAGGATCAGATCCGGCTCCAGCGTGTCCACCAGTTCCAGCGCTTCCACACCGTTCTCCGCCTCGCCGACGACGGTGAAGCCCGCATCCGCCCAGCGGACCGTTTCGATCAGCGCACGGCGCTGATCGCTCTCGTCCTCCACGACCAGTACGGTATAATCCATCGCGTTATCCTCCCGGTGTTCGTTTCGTCCCGATCAGTTCATGCCGTCCGGCGGCGGATCATCCGCCGCGGGCGCGGCGGCGGGCGCGGCGGCGGGCGCGGGAGCGTCCGCTCCGCCCGCGATGTCCGCCGTTTCGGCAAGGGACACCTCGTTGGCCGCAGATCGCTCCGGCTGCTCTTCGGCAGCGGCGGGCAGTTCTTC
>JAJXDX010000152.1:619-5658 GCA_021640185.1 Oscillospiraceae bacterium
CAGTTCTTCCGCCGCGCACACTTGCGTGCGCGGACGGCGGGAAAGCCAGACCCACAGCACGATGCCTGCCGCGCCGCACAGCGAAAGCAGCAGTCCGAGCATAAGGCCGGGCGCACGGTAGCGCAGCACGACGGTATGCTCACCGGCCTCGATCGGAACGGCCAGCAGCGCGCCGTTCTCGGCGCGGGCGGTCGTCCCGACGGCCAGCGTCCCGACGGCCTTTCCGTCCACCGTGACGTGCCAGCCGTCGTCGTACGGGATCGACAGCAGCAGCGTGCGGCTGCCGTCGGCCGTCACCGTGCCGGTCAGGCGCGTCGAGGTCATCTCGGTCAGCTGCAGGCCGCCCTCGGCCAGCCGGCCCAGCGCCTGCCGGATCACTTCGGTGTTCTGCCGCATGACGTAGATATTACCGGTCATCGTGCCGTCGCCGGAAACGGTGACGGACACGCGCGCGCCGGGGGCAAGCTCTCCGGCGTTGAGGATATACGGCTCGTAGGGCGCGACGCTCTCGTCCAGGCGCGTGTCGTCCTCGTCGGTGTAGACCGTGACGTTCAGCTTCTTCGCCGCGCCGCAGTCGACGTAGATCAGATAGTCGCCCGCCTCATCGATCACGCCGGTGAACTCCACCTCCTGCTCCTCCTCCGGCTTGGTGAAGCTGGAGCCGGAGATGCTGGCGGTGTGGCTGGCGGTCTCCAGATCGATCTGGGCGTACAGCTCGCCAAGCTCCTCGTCGCCGGTCAGCGCCTCCATCAGCAGCTGCTGGCTGTAAAACGGGGCGTACCGCACGCTGCGGTAGTCGCGCACCGCGTCGTCGGCCAAAAAGCCGATCGGCAGCGCCGCGCTGTTTTCGTAGATATAGCGGGTGTATCCGCCGACAGATACCTTGTCGACCGGCGTCAGCCCGGCCTGCGCTTTCTCCTCGCCGAACACGACGTAGCGGATCCCCAGCAGCGCATCGGTCACCGGCGAAAAGCTGCGGTACAGGTAGCTGTTGACGCCGTTGATCGCGTACCCCTCCTCGCCCATCAGGCAGGTGATGGCATAAGGGTTGCTGGAGGCAAAGGTGGTGATGCCGTTATAGTGGTGCAGCGCCGTATCCATGCAGGTCGAGCGCGGTGCGTATTCCATACGGGCAAACAGCAGCCCTTCGTTCTTTGCCAGCTCCTCGGCGCGGCGCAGCGCGCGGTCGGTGGCGGCGTAGCCGTCGTTCGCGATATAGGACGAGCGGTCGGTGAACCCCTCGTTCTGCCGCAGGGTGACCAGCGCTTCGCCCGTGCCGATCGTCAGCTCCGCCGTGACGGCGACGAGCAGCAGCAGGCTGCCCGTGCGCAGACCCAGCTTCTTTTTGCCGATGACCAGTAGGATCCCGGCATACACCGCCAGCAGCAGCAGGGAGGTGTACAGCACCTTGGCCGTGGGGGCGTCGTCGCCGCCGAATTTTTCCCACAGTGCGGCATAGGCAGCCAGCGCGGCGAGGGAGCCGGCGATCTGCCGCGGCCGCACGCGGGAGAGGTGCGGCAGCAGCTGTGCTGCCAGCAGCAGCAGCGTCAGGCAGGTGAGGAACGAGAACCGGTAGGGCAGATCGTTCGGGGCGTGCAGGCCGTGCCACAGGATGTCCCAGCGGTTGACCGTGCAGCTGAGCAGCATCACCGCCGTCAGCCCCGTCCCGCACAGCCGCCGCCGCAGCGCGATCGTGCGCTGCGTGGCATAGATCGGCAAAAACAGCACCGCCGCCATGCCGCAGTAGAGGTTAGGCAGCTTGCCGGAGCGGATCGTGGGAGACGAGCCGTAGAAGAACCGGCGCACCAGATCGAACAGCGGGAACTCGGCATCCAGCTCGGGGATCGAGCCGCCGGCCGCCGAGGTGTGCCGCAGCGCCAGCGCCGTAGGCACCAGCAGCGCGGCGGTCAGCGCCCCCGCCAGCAGCGAGGACAGCGCGAAGCGCGCCGTGCCCAGCACGTTCTCCTGCGCCGTGCGCCGCTCGCGCAGCAGCCAGAACACGTGCCACAGCACAAGGAACACGCACAGCATGAACGCCAGATAATAGTTCGAAAACAGCGAAAGCGCCAGCAGCAGCGTATACGGCAGAAATTTCCCCGTCCGCTGCATATGCTCGAAGCACAGCACCACGATCGGCGCCAGTGCGACCACGTCCAACCACATGATGTTCCACGAGTAGGCCAGCATATACATGGAGCAGGAATACATCACCGCCAGCGCGATGCAGCCCGCCGACCGCTTGCCGCACAGGTACTGCGCACAGGCGGCGAAGCCTGCGGCGGCCGCCGCGTTCTTGAGCAGCGTGATCAGCAGGATCGCCTCGGTCAGCATCTCCTCCGGAAAGGGCAGCAGCAGCAAATTAAGGGGACTTGCCAGATAATAGGCGAAGGCGGGCAGGAAGTTCGCTCCCAGCCCGACGTGGAACGACCAGCCGGAGAAGTCCCCGGACAGCAGCCGCGTGCGCAGCTCGCTGAGCAGGGGGGCATACTGGTGGTGCATATCCACGGTCAGCAGTGCGCGCTTGCCCAGCGGCCACACCCCCAGATAGGCGTAGCCGATCATCATCAGGCACAGCGCCAGCACCCCCGCCGCCAGCGGGATGTGCCACGCCGGGCGCTCCTTCTGCGGCGGCTGCAGTGTGGCGGCGAACCACAGCGTCGTCAGCCCGGCCAGCAGCGCCGCGCCGCCCAGCGTGTATACGACGCGCCCGACGGCGTTCGCGTCCGTGCCGGTGCCGCGCCCGTCCAGCAGGGCGGGCGTGCGCGTGTCCAGCCATAAAAACACGCACAGCGTCAATACCAAAAAGATCACGACCAGCAGACAGGCGCGCACCGTCCGGCGCCCGCGGTCTTGCCCAAGCTGCTCCATACCATCTCTCCGATCTGTTCGTCTCCGGCTATCCGCCGTTTGATCATATCGTCTATTATACCGTATTTTTCTGCCGAGCGCAACGGTTATTTGTGCGCGTGTGCGGCTGCGGTTGACGGCGCTCTCGCCCCGTGCTATAATGGAAAAGATCCCGCCGGACGGCGGAGAAAGGATGGATCGCCATGAAAGAGATGACCGTCAGCGAGGCGCTGGCCGCCCTGCGCAAAACCGAGGAACTGCTCGGCGCCTACCGGCACGCGCTGGGCGTGCTGTATCTGGATGCCACCACCGCCGCCCCCAAGGGGACGGACGAGGGCCGTGGCCGCACGATGGGCGCACTCAGCGGCGTCACGTACGACCTGACCGCCGACCCGGCGCTGGGCGAGCTGATCGCGTTCCTCGGTGCGCACGCCGGGGAGCTGGACGAACGCGCCCGCCGCGAGGTGGAGCTGATGCGCAAGCAGCACGAGCAGATCTCGCGCATCCCGGCGCAGGAATACATCGACTACACCGTGCTGGTCAACAAGGCGCAAAGCGTCTGGGCGCAGGCAAAAACGGATAACGACTTCGCGGCCTTTGCCCCGTATCTGGAAAAGATCGTGGATACGAACCGCCGGTTCGCCGGGTATTTCCACCCGGAGATGGCACCGTATGACGCGCTGCTCAATGAATATGAGGAAGGGCTGGACACCAAGACGCTGGACGCCTTCTTCGCCGAGCTTCGCGCGACGATCGTGCCGCTGATCCGCCGGGTGCAGCAGGCCCCGCCGATCGAAAACGGCTTTTTGCACGCGCACTATCCGGTGGAAAAGCAGCGCCTGCTGTCGGACTACCTGATGCAGGTGCTGGGGCTCGACCGCGACCATTGCGGCATCGCCGAAACGGAACATCCCTACACCACCAGCTTCAACCACGATGATGTGCGCATCACCACGCACTATTTCGCGGACGACGTCGCCTCGTCGATGTATTCCGTCATCCACGAGGGCGGCCACGCGATCTACGAGCTGGGGATCGACCCGGACGACGACTACACCGCCCTGTCCGGCGGCGTGTCCATGGGCATCCACGAGAGCCAGAGCCGCTTTTTCGAAAACCTGATCGGTCGCAGCGAGGCGTTCATCACCGCGATATGGCCCAAGCTGACCGAACTGTTCCCGGAGCAACTGGCCGGGGTGGACGCGCACGCGTTCTACCGCGCCGTCAACCGTGCCGAGCCGTCGCTGATCCGCACGGAGGCGGACGAGCTGACCTACTGTATGCACGTCATGGTGCGCTACGAACTGGAAAAGCGCCTGATCGCCGGCGATCTTTCGGTGGCCGACCTGCCCGTGGCGTGGAACGCGCTGTACAAGGAATATCTCGGCATCGATGTGCCGGACGACCGCCGCGGCTGCCTGCAGGATTCGCACTGGTCGGGCGGCAGCATCGGCTATTTTCCGTCCTATGCGCTGGGCAGCGCCTACGGTCCGCAGATCCTGCACACGATGGAGCGGGATCTGGGCGATATCTATGCCGACGTGGCCGAGGGCGATCTGTCCCGCATCAAGGCGTGGCTGCGCGAGCATATCCACCGCTACGGCTGCCTGTATCCCTCCGGCGAGCTGTTCACACGCACCTGCGGGCAGTTCGACGCGAAGTACTACACCGACTATCTGGTGAAGAAGTATACTGAATTGTACGGTTTGTGATATTCGGATAAGATCATACCGGAAGTTCATCGGCCCCGATCCGCCCGGTTCGGGCGGATCGGGGCTTGACATTTTGGCCGGATCATGATATATTCAGTAGACGAAAATGCCCGCGCATGAATGCGCGGGCCGATATTGGGCTGTAGTCTAGCGGTAGGACACGTGACTTTGACTCACGCCGTGGTGGTTCAACTCCACCCAGCCCAGCCAAAACCTTCTCGGACGAAGTTCGAGAAGGTTTTACTTTTTCACTCTTTTATCTGTCCGAAATTCTTGACAAGTTACGCGGATAGGGAAAAAGGGAAAACCTCTGCTGCTCCTCTCTTTTCATGAAAAAGCACTTGCCCGCGGGCAAGTGCTTTTTTGCGTTACCGGCGGATATCGGTCGGCGAAAAATGGTTGGAGGGATGAAATATCCGCCGCTGATGTGTAAAATATATATCGATCATGCAACAGAGTTGTCCGAATAATATCAAATAC
>JAJXDX010000153.1 GCA_021640185.1 Oscillospiraceae bacterium
CTGGTCAACTTTGAAAACGTGAAGCCGGTGATCGACGCGCTGGGCGGCGTGGATCTGAAGATCGAGAAGAAGATCACCGTCGGCGGCAAGGACTATGCCGCCGGGACGCAGGTGCTGCCGGGCGAGGCGGCGGTCTATTACGTGACGCAGTACAGCTACGACGGCACGCCGAAGAGCGACCTTGCCCGTCTGGAGCGGCAGCGCGCGCTGCTGGCGGCGCTGCAGAACCGGCTGTCCGGCTACAAAACGTCCGAACTGTACAACACCGATGCCGATAAGGACGACGTGCTGTCCGGCCTGATGAGTGGGCGCAATCCCGTGCGCTATGACACGACGACCTTCGGCAAATCCCGCCTGTGCGGGCACGCCTCCGACGATTGGTCGAGCGGGATGCGTTACACGCAGCCGCTGGCCGAGTGGATGCACACGCTGGGCACGCTGTCGCCCGAGAACATCAAGTGCATGATCCTGCCCGGTGTGCAGACGCGCGTCGGCGCGACGAACGTGTTCGCCCCGGTCAAGGAGGATCTGGTCAAGCTGCTGACCGAGTGCTTCGATCCGGCGGGCCTTGGCATCGACGAGAGCAAGGTGGCCATCGACGAGAAGGCGAAGGGCAAGAACGGCGATCCCAAAACGATCACCCTGGACACCGTGCTGGTGCCGCAGACCGCGCCGACCACCACGGCAGAGCCGACGACGACCGCAGCGGAGGGCGATGAAGGATGACGGAAGAACAGATCTTGGAAACGGCGGTGCGCACGCTGGACAGCCATAAAGCGGAGCATCTGCTGGTACTGGACATCGCCGGGCTGACCTCGATCGCCGATCGGTTTTTGCTCGCGTCCGGGTCTTCCGCCGCGCAGGTGCGCGCATTGGCAGACTATCTGGAGGAGGCGCTGGGGCGCCTTGGCATCGCGCCGCGCCGCAGCGACGGCTATGCTGCGGGCGATTGGATCACGCTGGACTACGGCGATCTGATCGTGCACATCTTCCGGCGGGAGGTGCGGGCGTTCTACGACCTGGAGCACCTATGGTGCGACGCGCCCGCCGCGGACATCCGCGCGTGGCTGCTGCCGGACGGCGGCGATACACAGGAAGGATAAAGTGGACAGGGCGGTGCGGCCGCCCGAAAGATAAGGAGATAATGGTCATGACACGGTACGATCCCGCAGAGATCGAAGCGAAATGGCAAAAGATCTGGAACGATGAAAAGACCTTTGCCGCATCCGAGGACCACAGCAAGCCGAAGTTCTATGCTCTGGTCGAGTTCCCGTATCCCTCCGGACAGGGGCTGCACGTGGGGCATCCGCGCTCGTACACCGCACTGGACATCGTGGCGCGCAAAAAGCGGCTGCAGGGCTTCAACGTCCTGTATCCGATGGGGTGGGACGCTTTCGGCCTGCCGACCGAGAACTTCGCGATGAAGAACCACATCCACCCCGAGATCGTGACGAAGAACAACGTCGCGCGGTTCAAGGCGCAGCTGCAAAGCCTTGGTCTGTCCTTCGACTGGGACCGCGAGATCAACACCACCGATCCGTCCTATTATAAGTGGACGCAGTGGATCTTCATCCAGCTGTACAAGCACGGGCTGGCGTACAAAAAAGAGATGAACGTCAACTTCTGCACCGGCTGCAAGGTCGTGCTGGCCAACGAAGAGGTCGTCAATGGCGTATGTGAGCGCTGCGGCAGCCCCGTCGTCCACCGCAACAAGAGCCAGTGGATGCTGAAGATCACCGCCTATGCCGACCGGCTGGTGGACGATTTGGACGGGCTGGACTATCCGGAACGCGTGGTGGCGCAGCAGAAGAACTGGATCGGCCGCAGCTACGGCACGGAGGTGGATTTCGACACCACGGCGGGCGAAACGCTGACCGTGTACACCACCAGAGCCGACACGCTGTTCGGCGCGACGTACATGGTGGTCAGCCCGGAACACGCCGCGGTGGACCGCTGGATCCGCGAAGGGCTGCTGAAGAACGTCGACGAGGTGCTGCGCTATCGCAGTGAGGCGGCGCGCAAATCCGACTTCGAGCGCACGGAGCTGAACAAAGACAAGACCGGTGTCCGTCTGGACGGCGTGATGGGCATCAACCCCGCGAACGGCAAGCAGATCCCGATCTTCATCTCCGATTACGTGCTGGCCAGCTACGGCACCGGCGCGATCATGGCCGTGCCGGCGCATGACGAGCGCGACTGGGCGTTCGCCAAGGCGTTTGGCCTGCCGATCGTGGAGGTCGTGGCGGGCGGCAACGTGCAGGAGGCGGCCTACACCGACTGCGCGGCCGGCACGCTGGTCAATTCCGGCTTCCTTGACGGGATGAGCGTCCCCGACGCGATCGCGGCCATGCAGCAGCGGCTGGCCGAGATGGGCAAGGGCCGCAAAAATGTCAATTTCAAGCTGCGCGACTGGGTGTTCTCCCGCCAGCGCTATTGGGGCGAGCCGATCCCGATGGTCAACTGTCCGTGCTGCGGCTGGGTGCCGCTGCCCGAGGACGAGCTGCCGCTATGCCTGCCGGAGCTGAAGGACTTCGAGCCGACGGACGACGGCGAGAGCCCGCTGTCCCGTCTGACCGACTGGGTGGCGACGACCTGCCCGAAGTGCGGGTCTCCTGCCCGGCGCGAAACGGACACCATGCCGCAGTGGGCCGGATCTTCTTGGTATTTCCTGCGCTATATGGATCCGCACAACGACAAGGCGCCCGTCAGCCGCGAGGCCGTGGAGTATTGGTCGCCGGTGGACTGGTACAACGGCGGCATGGAGCACACCACGCTGCACTTGCTGTACAGCCGGTTCTGGCACAAGTTCCTGTACGATATCGGCCTTGTGCCGACGAAGGAGCCATATAAAAAGCGCACGAGCCACGGCATGATCTTGGGTGAGAACGGCGAGAAGATGTCCAAATCCCGCGGGAACGTCGTCAATCCGGACGAGATCGTGCGCGAGTATGGCGCGGACACGCTGCGCCTGTACGAGATGTTCATCGGCGATTTCGAAAAGGCCGCCCCGTGGTCGAGCAGCAGCATCCGCGGCTGCCGCCGGTTCATCGACCGTGTGTGGGCCATGCAGGATAAGCTGCTGCCCGGCGACAAGATCCGTCCGGCACTGGAGGTGCCGGTCAACCGCACGGTCCGCAAGGTCAGCGACGACATCGAGGGACTGAAGTTCAATACCGCGATCGCCGCGATGATGGCGCTGATGAACGAGTTCGATCAAAACGGCGGTGCGACCCGCGGTGAATACCGCACGCTGCTGCTGCTGCTCGATCCCTTCGTGCCGCACATGGCCGAGGAGATCTGGGAGCGGCTCGCGTTCGGCGGGCAGCTGTCGCAGGCCGCGTGGCCGACCTATGACGAGGCGAAATGCGTCGAATCGACGGTAGAGATCGCACTGCAGGTCAACGGCAAGATCCGCGACCGCATCCGCGTGGCCGCCGACATCGCCGCGCCCGACGCCATCGCCGCCGCACGCGCGAACGACAAGGTCGCGGCTGCCGTCGCGGGGATGCAGACGGTCAAGGAGCTGTACGTCCCCGGCAAACTGGTCAACATCGTGGTCAAACCGCAATAAGTTTCGTCGGCAGATCTGGCGATCTTTTTTCGGAAAACCACTTGACGGATGATCGGTTTTAGAGTATAATAGTTTTCGCATTTGATTGCATATTACCCCTGCCGTTCGGCGGAGGGAGGGAATAAACTATGTCAGAAGTCCGTGTCAAAGAGAACGAATCTCTCGACAGCGCTCTGCGCCGCTGGAAGAAGTCCTGCGCCCGTTCCGGGGTGCTGGCGGAGGTCCGCAAGAGAGAGCACTACGAGAAGCCTTCGGTCAAGCGCAAAAAGAAGTCCGAGGCTGCGCGCAAGAGGAAGTTCAAATAAGCTTCCTTCGGCGTAACACAGACACAGGCGAAAGCGGGCAGCTCTGCTGCCCGCTTTCGTACGTTGAGGAGGAAAAACCGATGGCGCTGTTTTTTCCGACGCTGTACCGCCGCCGGATCACCGACGTCACCGCGGAGGATCTGCGCGCGCTTGGCGCGCGCGGGGTGCTGCTGGACATCGACAACACGCTGACGACGCACGACGCGCCGGAGCTGTCCGCGGATGTGTCCGCGTGGCTGGAGCGGATGCAGGCGGCGGGGCTGCGCCTGATGGTGGTATCGAACAACAGCGAGGCGCGCGTGGCTCCGTTCGCCGAAAAGCTGGGGCTGCCGTTTTATGCCAAGGCGGGCAAGCCGCTGCCGCGCGGCTATCGCGCCGCGGCCGAGCGGCTGGGCGTGCCGAAGGGCGAATGCGCGGCGATCGGCGACCAGATCTTTACCGACATCGTCGGTGCGAACGTGAACGGCATGGCATCGATCCTGCTGGAGCCGATCGAGCCGGAAACGAAACAGAAGTTCATCGTGTTCAAGCGGCGGCTGGAGCGCCTGCTGCTGCGCGGGCGGCAAAAGCGCAGACGGGAGGCGGACTATGCCAAACAGAACTGAGGCGCTGTTCGGCCCGGCGGGCAACTGCGAGGCGTTTTATGCCGCCGGGCACAAAAGCACGGTGCAGGTGTTCGGCTGGCTGCGGGCGCAGGGGCTGACGGCCTACGAATACCAATGCGGGCGCGGCGTGCGGGTAAGCGCGGACGCGGCGGCGGCCATCCGCCGCGCGGCAGGGGAGAACGGCATCGCGGTATCCGTCCACGCGCCGTATTTCATCTCGCTGGCCTCGGCAGAAGAGGAAAAGCGCGACAACAGCATCCGCTACATTTTGGACAGCGCACGCGCGGTGGACGCGATGGGCGGTGACCGCATCGTGGTGCATCCGGGCGGCCTTGGCGGGCGCAGCCGCGCCGAGGCGACGGCGATCGCCTGCGACACGCTGATGCGTGCACAGGCGGCGCTGGACGAGAACGGCCTTGGCGGCGTGCATATCTGCCCCGAGGTGATGGGCAAAATGAACCAGCTGGGCGATCTGGACGAGGTGCTGCGGTTCTGCGGGACGGACGAGCGGTTTTTGCCGTGCGTGGATTTCGGCCACCTCAACAGCCGTCTGCTGGGCGCACTGGACGGCGAGGATGCCTTCGCGGCGGTGCTCGACCGCATCGGCGATGCGGTGGGCGAGGAACGGCTGCGGCGGATGCACATCCATTTTTCCAAGATCGAGTACACCGCAGGCGGCGAAAAGCGGCACCTGACCTTTGCTGACACGGTGTTCGGGCCGGATCCCGCGCCGCTGATGGCGCTGTTGGCCCGGCGCGGCCTGTGCCCGACGGTGATCTGCGAATCTGCCGGGACGCAGACCGCCGACGCGGCCGTTATGCAGCGGATGTACCGTGCATTTGCCGAAAAAACGGGCAGCTGACCGCCAAAGGGCGGAAAAACCGCCCGATATCCGTGAAAAACCCGAAAAAAGGACTTGCGATCCGGCCGATAATCCTGTATAATACAGGGTAGAACAAAAATGGAGGAATAAGCATATGGTATCAGCATGCGATTTTCGTAACGGCGTGACCTTCGAGATGGACGGCAGCGTCTATCAGATCATCGAGTTCCAGCACGTCAAGCCCGGCAAGGGCGCTGCTTTTGTCCGCACCAAGATCCGCAACGTGATCGCCGGTACGGTGGTCGAG